>JAFYZX010000034.1 GCA_017548505.1 Bacteroidales bacterium
AAGCATTCAGCTGGGAATCGGAGGTTACCAGCCTTTTCCGGCATCAACTGTAGCCAAGACGGGATTTGGAGACTGCAAGGCTCTGTCCAACTATTTGAAGACAATGCTGGCGGCAGTAGGGGTTGAGTCAGAGTATTTCATACTTAATACTAACCGGCCTGATCTGGAGAACGGCTATTCTTCCGTAGGGAGTATGAATCATGCAATGCTGGCCGTTCCGCTAAAGGACGGAGGGGTTATGCAGGGAGATACACTGTGGGTGGAATGCACGAATCCGACCATCCCTCTAGGATACAGGCACGAGGACGTGGCTGGCCGCCAGGTGCTGCTGGTAAAGAAGGGCGGCGGCGAATTTGTCCGCTGCTCCGGTTATCCGGACAGCCTCTCGAGGGTGGAGAACAAGGTTACGATTTATCTCGCTTCTACAGGAGACGCTACCGTAAATGTCTGCCAGACAGCCTATCTTGATTTTATTGAATCACGGATGAGCTTGTATGAAATGGACGAAAAAGACAAGTCCGAGAAGATGGCCAAGGAGATTATCGTTACCAGCAACAATCCTAAGATTAATTCCATAACGGACAATTTCAACGATTACCCAAAATGGGGGAAGGCATACCTTCCGTGGATCCGGACGGAGTATTCATTCGAAAGCCGGAACTATGCAGAATCCAACACAGACCGCCTGTTCATACCTCTGACTCCACTCCGAAGCGGTGTTAACTGGCAGAGAGGAGAGCGCAAGAACGATCTTTTCCTCAGCACGGGGGTTACATACCTGGATACCATTGAGATAAACGTTCCGGTAACTTACGAGTGCGAAGGCTTGCCAAAACCTGTTAACGCGGATTGCAGTTTTGCAAGTTTTTCTTCCTCCATAAAGGCTGATGGAGGTAAGGTAACGGTAGTTCTCAAAACGGTATTCAAGGCTGGAAACTATCCCAAGGAAGACTATGCGGCCTTCAAGACAGCCGCGCGCAAGTTCAGCAACCTGTGCACTTCCAAGATTGTGTTCAGAAGAAAACAGAATTAGACCTTTAGGTCTTTTTCAATGATTTCCAACAGCTTGTCTATGGCTTCAGTATCAGGAACTGACTTTAGGACAGGCTGTTTTCCTTTGTAGATGGTAACCATTCCTCCGCCCTGGCCGACATACCCGTAGTCTGCGTCCGCCATTTCTCCCGGGCCGTTTACAATGCAGCCCATAACGGCGATTCTGACTCCCTTCAGATGGGAAGTCTTCTCCTTGACCTTGTTGAAGGTTTCCTCCAGATTATACTGGGTCCTTCCGCATCCCGGGCAGGCAATGTATTCAGGATGGTAGAAGACTCTTCTGGCGCCCTGCTGTATGTTTTCCTTGAGGGCTTCCATCTCATTATTGGAATATGGAGCATCGGCGATGGTGAAATCATCGATTTCCTTTTCTAGAAGCATAACGCCGAATAGAGATGCCGCCCTTATAATGAAGCGGTTCCATTCTTCTTTATCGCACTCGAAAGCTTTGAAAGGGAGTTCCGGAGTGCGGCTGTTCTGCTGCTGGACAAGCGCTTTCAGTTTTGATTCCAGGCCGCTCTCGAAGAATTCCGCGATCTGCATTCCGGCAGGAATCTCGTTGACAGGATTTTCAGTCAGTGATACCCTGATAGTGTCTCCGATGCCCTTGTCCAGAAGGGCTCCGATGCCTATGGCGGACTTGATTCTGCCCTGGTCTGCATTGCCGGCCTCGGTGACCCCGAGATGGACTGGGAAGATGGTTCCGCTCTCTTCCATAGCCTTGTAGAGCAGAAGGTAAGCCTGGCTCATCACGATGGTGTTGCTGGCCTTCAGGGATACGACAACATTGTCGAAATTCTCGTCTATGCACATCGCAAGCCACTGCATTGCAGCCTGTTTCATGCCTTCAGGGGTATTCCCGTACCTGTTGACGATGTCTTCTCCAAGAGAGCCGTGGTTAAGGCCGATCCTGACGGCTGTTTTATATTTCCGGCAGACTTCTATGAAGCGGGAGAACTGGCTCTGTGCATCCTTATGGACCTGAGAGAAGTTTCCCGGGTTAATCCTGACCTTGTCTGCAACCTGTGCGGCAGCGATGGCAACCTCGGAATTGAAATGGACATCGGCGACAAGAGGGGTGATTACTCCCTGGTTCCTGAGTATGTCCTTGATTTTGGCGAGGGCTTCCACTTCCTTGAAACCCTGGGTGGTGAGCCTTATCAGCTTTGCTCCCGCCTGGGCCATTTCAAGGCACTGGGCAACGCTTTTTTCAACATCCTGAGTGTGGGTGTTGCACATAGTCTGGACGGCGATAGGGGCGCCGCCACCGATAATCAGGCCAGCGGCCTTGGCTTGTATCCTTCTCATCTCTTGGGCGCGTTTGCAGGGTTTTTGTAAGAGCTTCCCCCGAATCTGTAGAACAGGCCTACTGAGATGATAATCTGGCTGGTATGTGTGGAAACCCAGTATTCGTCCCCATAGAACGAGGTCTTGCTGTAGAGGTTGCTCAGGTTGTATTTGTAGTTGGCTTCTGCGTGGATCTCAAATGGCCTGAAGACGTATGCCAGGCCGCCACCCGCTATGAAGCCGTAACCCCATTTCTTCCAGGTGGAGCTGACGGTTTCCGGAAGAAGACCGGAGAAGCTGGCGCTCTGCCTCTTAGCCACAAAGACACCGGCGTTTGCCAGAATTCTCATATTCCAGAAATCTATCCTGAACTGGGAAACAAACGGAAAAGTAAGGTTGCGGAAAGTCTCGTTCCCTTGCTGGACCACCTTGCCGCTCTCGTCCAGAATCTGGGTTTTGTAGCCTTCCTCGTTCATCTGGAGACCAGTTTCTATGCCAAACAGGGAAATCGAGTTCCACAGGGAGTGGTAGTAGGTGTAGTAAACTCCGAAGTTCATCGGGCTAGTAATCGGTTTCTTGTCATAGTCCACACTAACTGTCAGGGAGTTGATGCCCATTCCCCACTTGACTCCGAACAGATGTTCCCTCAGGCGGGTTGAATCCTTGACCTGGCCCGTGACTTTGGCATCGCGGAAGGAGTATTCGTCAAACTCCTTCATAATGTCCACGGTGTCCACTATCTGCGAGTAGCCCTGAAAGCAGACAAATGTCAGCAATATGGCAACAAATACTCTTTTCATCATTCAAACAGTTTTGTCAGGTCGACGGACTGGGTAAGGTCTGTCTGTTCCTTTAGATTTATAATCGTTTTTCCGTCAGGCAGTTTCAGCAGTCTTGCCTTCTCCGGAGGTATTTTCTTTATAATGTCTCCAACGTCCAGTTTTCCGTTGCGGTTGATGTCCTGGGTAATCCTGAATGAATAGACTCCGGCGTTAAGATAAGGGAAACGGAGTTCTCCGTCCTGAGAAACATCGTATTTGAGATAAACCCTGTCCCGCTTTTCGGTCACAAGTTCAACAATGTATCTGTTGCCCTTGGTTCCGCTGATTTCCAGAGTGATGGAGCTCAGCTTGTCGTCGGTAGGCAGGTTGAAAGTCTTGACCAGGGAGTCGTTGGTGAATCCGTTCACGTCCCTGAACAGAGCCTGCGGAATTTTTATCTTGTAATCGTTGCCCACCTTGTAAGGGTCATCAGCCTTGAGTATATAGTGGAGAATATTGGCGGAATCCCTTTCCACATGGAAGCGGACATCGGAAACGATCTTCCTAGGTGTTGATGTAGTGAAGGTTATGGAGTCGAAGTCTGTCTTGACCAGAGGAGCCGGGAAGGTTATTTCTATGCCCATGTTCTCCACGGTCTTTCCGTCAACCTTCACGTCCATCTTTAGAAGGTCTTTCCTTTGCTCGGGGGTCTTGCCCTTGTCCGGCTTGTCTAAAGACTTCTCTCCTTTTTCGTTGTTCTTGTACGGGTCGTTGCGGTCGTTCCTTCCGGTTTTTCCAAGGTTGCTCAGATAGTCGTTTGTAAGGCCGGATTTTGAGGGATCCTGCTTTCCGGTATCCTTTATCTTGCTCTTGTCGAACGGCTTTACGAGTTTGATGGTTTCTCCGTAAGGCTTGAGAGTTCCGGTGGAATCAGTCTTCATGTAGTTGATTCTGAGAAGCAGGGTGTCCTGTGTGGCTTTAGGATCGTTGATCCAGAAAGTCAGAGAATCTCCCTTAGGGTCAAACTGGCGGATGATGCGGTCGTCGTAGATTCCCTTGATGCGGAAGGTGTCTATCTGGGGATTCTCTGCCCTGAATTTTATGTAACATTCTCTTTCCGAGATTCTTCCGGAACTTTCGATATACTGGTTGGAAAGCTTCTCCTTAAACAGATAGATGTCTGTCTGGCTCGGTCTTGAAAGGCAGGCAAGCGTGTCTTTCATGTTCATCATCGCAATCTGCGGCATTCCTTTCTTTGCGGCGATGGATGGGGTAATGGTGGAGTCGCAGAAACCGGCCAGTTCTCCGCCCCTGTCGTAGAGCTGGTTATTGTTCTTGTCTTCCCAGGCGTAGATCGTGTATGGCACGTCTTTAAGGCCTCTGAAGCAGAAATACCCCCAGTCGTCGCTTCTGGTTGCGGCATCCGCAAGATCTTTCACCACACAGGAGTCCGTAGGGTTCTTGTACAGGGCTACATATACTCCCTTGAGTGGAAGCAGGGTGGCGTAGTCCATCACCGTTCCGCTGAGAATCAGCGAGTCTATGCTCTCTCCGGTAGAAAAATCTATTACGTATCCGTTGAATGGATTACCCTCGTTCACGTCTGAAATGGAGTTGCCGAAAGAAATGGAATAGGTCTGGTCTGCCCTTAGAGTATCGTCGAAAGAAACGACCACGCTCTTTTTCTTGATTTTTGCCACAGGCCTTTTCTTGGAAGGAGGGGAGAGTACGATTTCCTGGTACTGGTTTTTCAACTGGACATATTCGTTGAAAGTAAGGTAGATTTTTCCTTTCTGGACCGGGAATTTCAGCATCGGAGGCTCCGGGTTAATTCCCACTATTACAGGAGGAATCGTGTCCTTAGGTCCTCCCACGGGGCCCTGTTTGGTATTGGCGCAGCTCTGCGATGCGGCCACTACCAGCAAGGCGGCCAGTGGAGCCGCCAGCGCTCCAGTCAAAAATCTATGCAATCTAGTCATACTCGGTTCTCCTCTTTAATGTCCACTCTGGTGGCCGTATCAATTCCCTTGATCTCCTCTATGTGGTTTATAATGGTTTCAAGATCCTTGGTGTTGTGCACATAAAGGTCTATGTATCCGTGGAATACGCCGTCGTGAGTTTCAAAGAACAACTTGCGTATGTTCACGGAAAGCTGTAGGGTTATGTATTTTGTAATGTCGTTTACGATACCCAGGCGGTCTATTCCCTTGAGTTCTATCCTGGCAAGGAAAGACAGGATGGTGTGCTTGGTCCACTTGGCGTTGATGATTTTACCGCCTTCGCGGGCTGCCCGGGCAATGGCCTCCGGGCAGACCTTCTTGTGGATAACAACCTGCCCGTCCTCGTCTATGAAGCCGATGATAGGGTCTCCCGGGATAGGGTTGCAGCAGTCTGCTACCTTGTAGGACAGGGTTTTGTCAACAGGATTCTCTTTCAGCAGATAGTCCTTGTGCTTGTCTATCTTCATGTCTGAAGGAGAATCTTTCGGATCCGGCTCCTTGTCTTTGGAAGAAGACCAGAACTGCAGATTCCAGAACTGAACGAGCTTGTTCTCCTTGTTCTTTTTCAGGATGGCCTCCAGGTTGGAAAGGTCAATGAGGCCGCTTCCTATCTTGCTGTAGAGCTCGTCCTTGTTGCTTACCTTGAATTCGTCGATGAGCTTCTTGAGCACCCTTATGTGGAGCTTGACTCCATATTTGTCAAGTTCTTTCTCCAGTTTCTCCTGGCCGTTCTTGATGGTGCTCTTTATGTCTCCCTTGATACTGTCAAGGATTATGTTGCGGGCCTTGGTTGTCTTTACAAACTTAAGCCACTGGCGTTCAGGTTTCTGGGAGTCTGCCGTGATAATTTCCACCTGGTCTCCGTTCCTGAGTTCGTATGAAATCGGGACAAGTTTCAGGTT
Source organism: Bacteroidales bacterium (assembly GCA_017548505.1). GTDB lineage: Bacteria > Bacteroidota > Bacteroidia > Bacteroidales > UBA932 > Egerieousia. Next base: position 6,004 of record JAFYZX010000034.1, read on the forward strand.
CACCTTTGCGGCAATGGCCCTGTTTCCGATTTCGGAGTGGATGGCGTATGCAAAGTCCAGGACGGTGGCTCCCTTTTCCAGCCTCTTTGCCTCTCCCTTAGGAGTGAAGACATATATCTCCTTGGTCATCAGGCCGCTGTGGAAATTGTCCAGGAACTCCAGGGCATTCACGTCCGGATTCTCCAGAACCTCCCTTACCATATTCAGCCATGAGTCCATATCGTTCTCAGGATTCTGGATCTTCTCTCCCTTGTAGTTCCAGTGGGCGGCCACACCTTTCTCAGCGATGGCATTCATCCTCACCGTCCTTATCTGGACTTCCACCCATCCGCCCTGAGGGCTCATAAGCGTACAGTGGAGTGCCTCATAACCATTTGACTTAGGCGTGCTTACCCAGTCTCTGATACGGTCTGTGTTGGAAAGGTAATCCTCTGAAATCAGGGAGTATATATCCCAGCACTGCTTCCTTTCCGAACTTCCTTTCTTAGGGGTGAAGACAATCCTTACGGCAAACAGGTCGTAGATCTCCTCGAAAGGAATCCCCTTGGTCTGCATCTTGTTCCAGATGGAGTAAGGGGTCTTGATTCTCTTGGTTATGGTGAACTTGTAGTGAGCCTGTTCCAGCAGCTTGGAGATCGGTTCGATGAAGTTGTCTATGGAACCTCCCTTTTCCTTTGAATAATCTTCGATGCGGCGGGAAATTTCGTTATACTGCTCTGGCTGACGGAATTTCAGCCAGATGTTCTCCATCTCGCTCTTGATGCTGTAGAGTCCGAGCCTGTGAGCCAGTGGAATGAAGATGTACATGGTCTCGCTGAGGATCTTGTCCTGCTTCCTTTCCGGCATAGACTCTATGGTACGCAGGTTGTGGAGCCTGTCAGCGAGCTTTATAAGGATTACCCTTACATCATCGTTGAGTGTAAGTAGGATTCTCTTGAAGTTTTCCGCCTGGATGGACTTCTCGTTGAGCTGACCGTCCATCTTGCTGTCCATTGCGGACTTGATTTTGGTGAGGCCGTCTACCAGTGAGGCAATCTTTGCCCCGAAGAGTCTTTCAATGTCTTCCACGGTGTATTCCGTGTCCTCCACAACATCGTGAAGCAGAGCGGTTACTATGGACTTGTAGCCCAGGCCGATCTCCTGAACCACGATTTTGGCCACAGCGATAGGGTGGAGGATGTAAGGCTCTCCGGAGCGCCTTCTGACACCCTTGTGCGCCTCGTTTGCAAACTCGAAAGCCTTGATCACGCCCTCGTACTCCTCCTGGGAGGCGCACCTGCGCAGGGCGGCAAGTCTCAGCTGCTCGAATTCCCGCTGGATCAGTTCGTTGTCTTCTTTGGTAAACTCGCTCATATCTTCACGTTAAACTCTGAGGTCTCTTTGTCCTGTTTGAATCTTTCTGAGGTTATCCTTAATCCTTTCTTTCCAGGCATCGTCCGGCATCTTCTGCAGTTCCTTTTCTATCAGCGCATCGCCTAGTTCCTTTGTGGCCGCCGAAGCATAATCCTGAAGATATTCAGCAAGCGTCAGAAGGGCGTTAGGGGTGCAGAACTTGTTAATCAGACCCTTCTCCGCAAATTCCATAAAGCGGTCTCCGGTCCTTCCGGCCCTGTAGCAGGAAGTGCAGAAACTCGGTATGAAACCTTCTCCCAGTAGCCAGCCGGTTACCTGGTCCAGCCCTCTGGTGTCTCCCACCTGGAACTGCTCCCTTTCCAGAGCCTGCTTCTCGGAATGTGAACTGTAGCCACCGATCTCCAGATGCGTTCCGGCATCTATCTGGCTCACACCCAGATGCATAACCTCGTTTCTTATTTCAGGGGATTCTCTTGCGGTCATAATCATTCCGGTATATGGAACAGCAAGGCGGAGCACTGCAACAAGGTGCTTGAAATCCTCGTCTGAGCATTTGTAAGGTAGAGGAAGGTTCATGCCCTCAGCCGGCTGGATTCTCGGGAAGCTGATCGTATGAGGGCCAACCCCGAACTTTTCCTTCAGGTGAAGGGCGTGGCTAACCAGTCCCAGAACCTCGAACCTCCAGTCATACAGGCCGATGAGGGCTCCGATGCCGAGGTCGTCTATGCCTGCTTCAAAAGCCCTGTCCAGGCTGTCCAGCCTCCACATAAAGTCTCCCTTGACGGTGTTTGCCGGGTGGTATTGGGAATATGTTTCCCTATGGTAAGTCTCCTGGAAAATCTGGTATGTTCCAATGCCTTCCGCCTTGACTATCTTGTATCCCGCCACGTCCAGAGGAGCGGCGTTGATGTTCACCCTGCGGATGGAACCGTTGCCGCTGTGGACTCCGTAAACCGTTTTGACACAGTTTGCTATGAAATCCGGACCGTAAACCGGGGACTCTCCGAACACCAGGATCAGACGCTTCTGTCCTTCATCCTGAAGGGCTTTAACCTCAGCGACGATTTCATCCTGAGTCAAGGTCTTGCGAATGGTTCCGCCGGAAGACCTCCTGAAGCCGCAGTAGAGGCAGTCGTTGATGCATAGATTGCCTATGTAAAGAGGGGCGAAAAGTACTATTCGGTTACCGTAAATGGCTTTTTTCAAAGTCTTTGCGGCTTCGAACAATTCTTGTTTACCCTCCTCGCTCCTTATCGCCAGCAAGGCTGCGGTTTCTTCCAGGGTCAGCGGATTCTTCTCCATAGACTTGGCAAAGATCTCCTTCAGGCGGACCTTGTCTTCCCCCTGGCGGGATAAAAGTCCGGCTATCTTTTCAGAATTAACGAAGTCAAATGCTCCGTCGCTCAGTTTCCTGTCCATTTTATATGCCATAGCCGCTTATACTTCAATAGCCTTAACAAAGTTTGCGGCAAATTCCTCCAGAGAAGGATTTACCTTTTCAGCAGTCGGTGCTCCAAATGCCTCGACACTCGGGGCGACAACCTCCAGCTTGGCCTCCTCAGCGAATTTTGCCAAAGCCTTTGCGCCGGCTCCGTTCCATCCGCTGGTTCCGAAGATTCCCATCTTCTTCCCCTTAGGGGACATTATCCTGATTTCATTGCAAAGATGCTCCATCATCGGGTGCATGAAGGTGTTGTAGGCGCAGGTTCCGAGTATGAAGCCGTTGTAGCGCATTATGTCGCTGAGGATATAAGATACATTTGTGCGGGAAACGTCGTATGTGCGTATGTTCTTGATTCCCAGCGTAGAGAGTTTTGCTCCAATCTGGTCTGCCAGGGATGCGGTGTTGCCGTACATCGAGGCGTAGGCTATCACCACGCCCTTCTCTGACTTTGAAGCTGCCCAGTCTGCATAAAGGCCTATGACCTTTGCCGGATTCTCCTTCCATACTACTCCGTGAGACGGGGCGATCATCTTTGCAGGAACATCTGCAAGCTTGGTTATAGCTCTGGTAACCATCTGGTTGTACTTGGCAACTATATTGGAGTAGTAGCGTCTCATTTCCGGAAGGAACATCTCGTCCATATTGTAGTCCGAGTCAAAGATTCCGCCGTCCAGGCTGCCGTATCCGCCGAAGGCGTCGCAGCTGAAAAGCACTCCGTCTGCAAGGTCCAGGGTAACCATGGTCTCAGGCCAGTGAACCCAAGGGATGAAGGCGAACTTGAGGGACGTGCTCCCAATTTCAAGTTCCTGACCGTCTGCAACCTGCATGAAAGATTCCTGCGGTATGCCATAGTATTTCTGCATCAGCTCGAAGGTCTTTGCGTTGCCGATAATCTTGAGGTCCGGATAATATGCAAGAACGCTGCGGATCATTCCGGAATGGTCAGGCTCCATGTGGTTAACAACCAGATAGTCCAGCTTTCCGCCTTCAAGCAGGGCTTCGATCTTGCAGAGGAAATCTCCGTCAGACCCGTATTCAACGGTGTCTATCAGCACATTCTTTTGGTCCTTGATAAGATAGGAGTTGTATGATACTCCGTAAGGAATCGGCCAGTTGTTCTCGAAGAGAGCTGTGCGGCGGTCATTTACGCCTATGTAGCTTATCCTTTCAGTTACTTTTGCAATTCTCATATAATTAGTTATTTAAAACAATGTGTCCATATCTTTTTCCTTTTCTTCTCCCGGTGCGGCAATCTTGTAGAATTCTTCCTCGGAGATGATAGGGATTCCCAGCTTGCGGGCTTTCTCCAATTTGGAGGCTCCGGCTTTGCTTCCGGCCAGAAGGTATGTGGTTGAGGCTGTTACGCTGCTTCCTACCTTACCGCTATGGGCCTCTATGTAATATTTCATTGTTTCTCTCGGGATGGAATAGTTGCCGGTAATCATTATGGTCATTCCCTTCAGTGTGTCCGATACCGGGGCCTGTTCCTCCAGGCTGAACTTAAGCCCGGCTTTCTTGAGCTCTTCAACTGTCTTAAGATGCCTTGGCTCTTCAAACCAACTTCTTATGGAATCCACGATTATCCCGCCTATGTCTTCCACCTCCAGAAGTTCTTCCCTTGAAGCCGCCGCCAGGGCGTCAATATTCTTGAAACGGGAAGCCAGAGTCTTGGCTGTTGTCTCGCCGATATTCCTGATTCCCAGAGCATACAGAACTCTGTGAAACGGTACGGACTTGGATTTTTCCAGTGAGGCGCGGAAGTTCTCCACGCTCTTTCCCTTCCATTTGTCAAGGCTCAGGAGCTGGAGGTCATCCAGAGAGTAAAGGTCCTGAAGTTCACGCACATATTCCCTCTCGCACAGCTGGTGCACTGCAACTTCTCCGATATTGATATCCATTGCCTTGCGGGATGCGAAGTGGAGGAATTTACCCTCAATCTGAGGAGGGCAGAAGTCTGAATTCGGGCAGAAGAACTTGGATTGCTCCGGATCTCTGACAAGCGATGCGCCGCAGGCAGGGCAAACCTTAGGGAATACTTCCGGAGCGCTGCCTGGATTTCTCTTCGAGAGTTCCACTCTGGTAATCTTAGGGATGATTTCCCCGCCCTTTTCCACATATACGCTGTCTCCCACGCGGATATCCAGAATCTCCATCTGGTCCGCATTGTGGAGGGTGGCACGCTTAACTGTAGTGCCGCTTAGCTGTACCGGGGTAAGGTTGGCCACAGGGGTTACGGCTCCGGTTCTTCCAACCTGATAATCTATGGATTCTATTTTTGTCAGGGCTTCCTCAGGCTTGAACTTATAGGCTACTGCCCATTTAGGAGTCTTGGCCGTAAAGCCCAGAGCTGTCTGAACGGCGTACTGGTCCACCTTAACAACCACTCCGTCAGTAGGGTAAGGCAGGGAATGGCGCCTGTTATCCCATTCTTTAATGTATTCTATAACTTCTTCTATGCCAGAACATCTCCTTGAAAGGGAGGAAATAGGAAGCCCCCAGCTTGCGGCATCCTCCAGAGATTTGCTGTGCAGGGAATTTTCGTATCCCGGTGCAATCAGATGATAGAGCACACAGTCCAGTCCTCTTTCAGATACGGCCTTGCTGGAAAGCATTTTCAGGGAACCGGCCGCGGCGTTTCTCGGATTGGCGAACAGCGGTTCTTCGTCCAGTTCTCTCTGGATATTCAGTTTGTCGAAGGAGGCAAACGGCATATAGACCTCTCCCCGGATTTCAAACTCTCTCGGATAGTTGCTTCCTTCCTTGAGTTGCAGAGGCACGGACTTGATTGTCTTGATGTTGCGGGTAACATCATCTCCTACGCTTCCGTCTCCGCGGGTCAGGGCCCTTACCAGAATTCCGCCCCTGTAAAGCAGATTAATGCCCGTACCGTCGAACTTAAGCTCGCAATTGTAGGTGAATGGAGAATCCGTGCCCTTCCTTACCCTGGCGTCAAAATCGCGGAGCTCCTCGATGCTGTAAGTGTTTGCAAGAGAGAGCATAGGATGCTTGTGGGCATATTGGGAGAAAGGAGCGTTTTCCGTTTCAAGGTCGCTTCCCACCTTGGCGGTAGGGGAATCGGGGCTCTTGAACTCCGGATACAGCTCTTCCAACTGAATAAGTTCCTTGAGCAGGAGATCGAACTCGTAATCCGAAATGGTCGGGGAGTTCTCCAGATAATAATGCCTGTTGTGGGCATTTATCTCCTCTGTCAGGGCGTCTATCCTCCGTTTTGCTTCGTTTTTGTCCATACAAACACTTACAATCTGCCAAATTTAGCGATTATTTTAATAAAAATGGTACATTTGCCCCCGATTTAGAGTCATCGAATTATGCAAAAATCTATCGTAATCCTGACAGGCGGCGGTCCCGCCCCGGGAATGAATACTGTTGTAGGCAGTATAACAAAAACTTTCTTAAGCAACGGATACCGTGTTCTGGGCCTTCACGGAGGTTACAAAGGCCTTTTCTCCGAGAATCCGAATTATGTGGAGCTTGATTTCTTCAAGGCGGACGATATCTTCAATCGCGGAGGATCCTTCCTCGTGATGAGCCGCTTCAAGCCGACACAGGAGGATTTTGACAAGAACTTCAACCTGAAATTCTTCCAGGACAACAACATAGAACTGCTGGTCACCATCGGTGGAGACGATACCGCTTCTACTGCAAACCGCATTGCCAAGTTCCTGAAGGCAAAGAATTTCCCTATAAGCAACATTCACGTTCCAAAGACCATAGACAACGACCTTCCTCTGCCTCAGAACATCCCTACGTTCGGATACCAGAGCGCAAAGGGAGAGGGCTCCAGGATTGCCGCTACCGTTTACGAGGATGCGCGCACCAGTCACAACTGGTTTGTGATTTCCGCTATGGGACGCAGCGCAGGACACCTTGCCCTGGCTATCGGCTACACCAACCATTTCCCTATGATCGTGATTCCGGAGATGTTCAACAAGAGCGACATTTCAGTGGAGAAGATTCTCAACATGGCAGTTTCCGCCATTATCAAGAGAAAGATACTGGGAATCGACTACGGCGCGATTATCATTTCCGAGGGCGTTTTCGAGGGCTTCTCTCCGGAGGAACTCAAGAACTACGGTGTAAGGTTCTCATACGACGAGCACGGACATCCGGAACTTGGCAAGATTTCCAAAGCCCAGATGTTCAACGATATACTTGACGTGAAGCTCAACCAGCTGGGCCTGAAGGTGAAGATACGTCCTGTGGAGATCGGATACGAGATCCGCTGCATCACCCCTCACGCTTACGACCTGGTTTACTGTACCGAGCTGGGTATGGGAGTTTACAAGCTCTTCAAGCAGGGCATAACCGGATGTATGGTTTACCTGGATTTGAACGGAAATATCAAGAGCCTGTACCTGAAGGATATGCAGGATCCAACAACCGGAAAGATTCCTCCAAGAGGAGTGAATATCCACCAGGACAAGGTGAACATGATTTTCGAGTACATAATGCACTACATCACGCCTGCAGACTATGAGGCGGCCAAAAAGTACGTTCCGGATCCCCAGACTTACGACTTCAAGAAAATCTTGAACTGGTAGAAAAAAAGAAGAGCCATCTTGGAGGTTCGAACTCCAGACCTACGCGTTACGAATGCGTTGCTCTACCTGCTGAGCTAAGATGGCTTGTTGCGGGTGCAAAAGTAATAAAAATTTTATGGCTGTAGTAATCCCTACCGAACTTGGAACCGAGAAAATCTCCAAGCTGCTGAGGCAATATGCTGTGCCGGCGATAATTGCGATGACTGCATCGTCGCTCTACAACATGTGCGACAGCATTTTCATCGGTCAGGGAGTAGGATCCCTTGCACTCGCCGGACTGGCTCTGACGTTCCCTATAATGAACCTCAGCGCCGCAGTTGGAACACTTGTGGGAGTTGGTGCAGCCACCCTTATCAGCGTGCTGCTAGGGCAGAAAAACTACGATACTGCCAACAAGGTTCTAGGCAACTCGATAGTACTGAACATTATCACCGGCGTTATCTTTGCCGCCCTGGTAATCGCTTTCCTGGATCCTATCCTGTATTTCTTCGGCGCCAGCGAGAACACCATATCCTACGCCAGGGAATATATGTTCATCATCCTTCTTGGAAACGTGGTAACTCATCTTTATTTCGGCCTCAACGCCGTTGTAAGGGTTATGGGACTCCCAAAGAAGGCAATGGGAGCCACTATTTTCACCGTCGCGATAAACTTTGTCCTGGACTACGTTTTCATCTTCGTTTTCAAGTGGGGAATCAGGGGAGCGGCCATTGCAACCGTGCTTTCACAGTTTCTGGCGATGATTTACGTGTTCAGCCTGGTCTCCGACAAAAGCCGCGTGATTCATCTGCAGAGAGGAATCTATCGCCTGAAGAAGAAAATCATTTCCCAGACTTTCTCCATAGGAATGGCTCCTTTCCTGATGAATGCCTGTGCCTGCATCATAGTGATAGTGATAAACAAGCAACTGTACAAATACGGCGGGGATATGGCCATCGGAGCATACGGAATCCAGAACCGCCTGGCATTCATAGCCGTAATGATTGTGATGGGTATTAACCAGGGAATGCAGCCGATTGCAGGATACAACTATGGTGCACAGAAGCACGACAGGGTTTCACGCGTTCTGAAAATTTCTATCATCTGGGCTACTGTGGTGACCACGCTGTTCTTCATCGTTGCAGAACTGTTCCCGAGGCAGCTTGCTGAGATATTCACTGATGACGAGGAGCTTCTGGCCCATACTACAAGGGGCATGAGAATCAACTTTGTGGCCTTTGCCATAATAGGTTTCCAGATGGTGACCACCAACTTCTTCCAGAGCATAGGAAAGGCCAAGAAAGCTATCTTTCTGAGTCTCAGCCGACAGGCTATATGCCTTCTGCCTCTGCTTCTGGTGCTTCCGCCAATACTTGGCGTGGACGGAGTATGGTGGAGTCTTCCGATTTCGGATCTTATCGCCAGCATACTTACATTGTGGCTGCTTCTGAAGCAGAGGAACGAATTCCGCAGAAACATCAATCTTAACGCTTCATAGATGGAAAAGAGTATTCACATAAACATTGGAAGACAGATAGGGGCCGGCGGTCTTGACGTTGCCAGGGAACTCGGCAAGCGTTTCGGCATCAAGGTTTACGACAAGGAACTCCTGACTTTGGCTGCAAAGGAAAGCGGCCTGGACCATTCCGTATTTGCCAGGGAGGACGAGAAGGACAACCTTTCCCTTAACACGGGTTTCAGCCTTTCCTCTTTTACCGAAGTTATTACAAACGCTTTCAAGCCAAGCGTTTACAATAGCAATACAATATTCACCATCCAGAGCGAAGTAATCCGTAAACTGGCCTCTGAGGGCTCAACGATATTTGTCGGAAGATGTGCGGATTATATTCTGAGGGATGTTCCGGGATGCTTAAACGTTTTCATAACAGCCTCTATGCCGGACCGTATCAACAGGGTGCGCACTGTAAACAAATACGGGGATTCCGTAGGTATTTCCGATGAAAAACTTGCGGATCTTCTCCAGAAAGGGGACCGAAAGAGAGCTTCATACTACGGAGACTACTCCTTCAAGACATGGGGAGCCGCTGAAAGCTATGATATGTGCTTGAATTCCAGTCTTCTGGGAATAGATGGCTGCGCAGACCTCATCGAAGAGACGATAAAGCGTCGTCTGCTTTAATCTTCCTGATAAGCTTTGTGACTATTTCCTCAACGAGGCTTCCCTTGCTGTAGTCAGCTGGGCAGGTGAAGCTTACCCTGTGCTGCTCGAACAGCCTCTGCGCCACCTCCTTGGAGGCGGGAGAAGAGTTGTATACGGCAATGGAGGTTCCCCCCAGCTGGCGGGTGAGCTTCATGCAAGGAACGTCCGTTTCCCCGTCGCCGAAATAAATCATATTGGAGAAAGATACCCTCTTTTCCTCTTCCGGCACGGAAGAGTTGATCTTTTCGCTGTCGTGAATATTGAGGATTCCCTTGTTTATCTTGAAGAGGAACTGGGTCTTGTTTGTGTAGTTAACGGCTGAAGCCGGCCAGATTGCGCATCCGTCCTTGCCATAATAGAAGGAACTCGCAAAGATTGCCTTGAATTCCCTGGCGATGCTGGTGCCCTGCATAATCTCCAGAAGACCGGAGGAATTAATGTAATGCTCAACGATTACGCCCTCTCTCCTGCCAATCTCCTTTATCCTTGAAAACCAGGTTTCAACGCCTTTGAAATAGGTAATGTCCCTGCCGAATGAACGCAGGCGGTTTCTTGTCAGTCGGATGCCTTTGCGCCGCGCTTCCTCCAGCATCAGCAGCATGTAGATCAGCACTCCGTCCGCATCCTGCTTCTGGGACATTACGTGTGTTTCTCCCCAGAACTCGTCCTTGCTTCTGCCCACGGCGTTAATAAAGGAATATTCCTGCATGTTGCCCGGGGCAAGTGTCCCGTCAAAGTCGTATATAAGAGCCACTATCGGCTTCTCTTTCTTCTTGTTCATGGCAAATCTGTCTATCCGAAAAGGGATGAGAAAAGGTCTTCCTCCGGTTTATCCTGCTGTTTTTTCTTTTTCTTTGTTTCCTTCTCCTTCCTGGCCTTGACTTCAGCTGCAGGCATAGGATTCGGCAGGTCTGAAACCACATTGCGTATGAAGTCATTTATATTGTTTTCCAGATACTTAGGGCTCTGGATGGTAATATATGGATGGTTTTCGTAAACCCATCTGAAGAATTCGTCGTTAGGGATGATGCTCAGGCGGAAGGTGCAGCTTCCGTCCTCGTCCTTGAGGGAAAGTTTCTGGGAAGGGTGCAGAGGGTTCTGGATCAGATACCTTGAAACACATCCATCTGCCTTGAATACAATGTCTTCCTTCTTTTCCGCAGGGCGGCTGATGCCTATAATGTCTGCAAAGTACTCGTCGGCATTGAACCTGTAGTTTGGCGGGAACGGCAGGATTGCGTATGAATAGCTTGTCACGCAATCTGTCTGCACTGCCTGCACTCCTTCCTTGCCGTCCACATATCCCAGACAGAACCACTTGTCCTTCCAGGTGGTCAGATGGAGAGGGTAGAATATTACCTCGCGGGAAAATCCTCTTTCGTCTGTGAAGCTGAGGCTCAATACTCTGCGATGTATGACAGCATCCTTGATTATGTCCAGGAACGCTCCTCCCGACGGCTTTGCGGCTTTCTGCCTGCGTATCTTCTGGAACGCTCCGTTAACCTTTACCTCCAGGCATTCCCTGATAAGGTCCACGGCTCCTTCCAGAGACTCCATTCCAGCCATCCTGGAATATCTTTCCAGTGTTTCGGCTATCTCTGAAAGAGGGGTCAGGGTTGTTTGCTTGACATTTGCATTGCCGATGGAATAATCCGGATCTGAATACTTGTAGTATTTCTGCTCATAGACCACGATAGGGGCGTTATAGCCCTTTTTCTTGTCCCTCATCATCTGAAGGTCAAGCTGTACGGTTCTGGTGGACACCGCGAAATTATCCTTGAGCTTGCCTTTGCTGTTCTCCTTTATCGCTCTGGTACAGGCGGCAATAAGATCCTGGAGAGAATACTTGTGAGCGGTATCTCTCAGGCAGGCGTCTATGGTTATGTGCCTCAGAAGTGCGTTGGAGGTTACAGACATATCAAATACTTGAGTGCAAATACGTTTGCATCTTCTTTGCGCAAAAGTATAAAAAATCTCTAATATTTACAACTTTACACCAGAAATACGCAATTTTAATGCGTTAGAGCTCCGAGTTTGTCGTAAAGGCTCTGGAGAAGAGCCTTGCCAGCTGTCTCTTTCTCCCCCAAACCCGTATCCGGCATCTTGTCCAGATCACAGGTAATTGCTGAGAGGGTGTCGGCGACAATAAAGCCGTTGTTGTAGCAGCAGAAGGCGCTCGGGGCCGTGTATGACGGGGAGAGGATATTGCGGCTGAGCGGGAAGTCCTCTATGCTCATTCCCAGCTGGGCCAGGAGTGTTGATGCCACATCGCTCTGGTTCATGATCGTGCTGATTTCCGTTCCCGGAGCAGATATGGCTCCTCCCGTCCAAATCATACGGTTTTTGAAGTATTCCGGGCCGTAAGATTGCCTGTAGAGCATATTGTGGTCCGGAAGGATCACAACAAGGAGATTATCCCAGACAGGGCTGTTTCTGAGGCTGTCTATGAGCCTTCCAAGGCATCTGTCCGTATAAGCAGCTGAATTCAGGACCTTGTCTTCCAGCAGTTTTTCCGGCACGTCGAATGGCTCGTGGCTGGATAGGGTGAGGAAGCCGTAGAACCACGGGCTTTCAAGGTCTTTTATGCTGTTTTCAAGGTATTTGAATGTTATGGCATCATCCACTCCCCATTTGTTGGTCTTCTGCTCTGAGGATGAGAAATCCGTATCGGCGACAAGATTCCTGAATCCGTTTGTTATGAGGTAACCCTTTGTGTTGGTGAAGTTTATGTCACCTCCATATAGGAAGTGGGTTGAATAGCCTTCATTCAGGAACGCCTCGGCAAGTCTTGGCAGTTTCTCCACAACTTTCGGCTGCTTCATAAGGGAGGTTTTCGGGAAGGCCGGAAATCCGCTGAAAATGCAGACGGTGCCCCTGTCTGTGCGGTAGCTGTTGCACCAGAGGTTGCTGAACAGTATGCCTTCTCCGGCGATTCTCCACCAGTTAGGGGCCACGGTTTCCCTGGAGTATCCCGGAATCTGCGGATCAGTGTATGTGGAGCCGAAACTCTCCATCTCAATTATGAGAACGTTAGGCCTTCGGGTGTTCAATAGCCTTATGCTCAGCGATGTATCCCTTCCCTGATTATAGAACGAGTCGAAATAAACTTCGGCCTTTTCCTTGCTCATAAACCTGTACTGCTTATTGAAATCCTTGCTTTTTCCGATTGATGAAAAAATGCTGAAGGCCGGGTTAACGGCACTGTGGTTAAGGAACTGCCTGTCGCAGAAATAAGCCCTTCCCACGTTCATCACAGATTCCTTGACTCCGCCCCTGAGGGCAAGAAACAGCAGTCCTCCGGCAAGGATCAGGGCAATAAGAGGAGCGGTAATCTTCCTGCGTCTTTCTTCTTGAATCTCAAACGATTTAGGAGTTGTGCGGTTAAGCAGGGCGTATATTATGACTGCATAGGCAGCAATGACCAATATCCTGATTATCAGATAACCGGCAGAGACGCTTGCGGTGGCTTCACCAGGGCTGTCAAGATAGAGGAATACGGATGCGTCCAGCTTAAACTGCCAGAATGGGTAGAGGGAAATATCGGCGACAAAGATCAGGCTGAGAGCAATGGCCGCTATAATGTGATAAGGTCTGAGTACCTTTCTAGGGTTGAGTTTTCTGATGAAGAGACTTGCAAGAACAATTATCCACGGTATAATGGATACATAAGCCGCAGTGGAGAGGTCCATACTCAGGCCTTGATACATAACCCTCGCACAGTCAGACAGGGAGAAACTCTGCCCTTCTCCGGCGAAAAGCATGAAAAGAGGCTTCTGGAGGATGAAAATCACCACCAGAAGCAAAAAATATCTGAATATGAAAGTCAGTCTGCTTCTCATATTCTATACTTTGGCAAGGGCCTTGGCGTAATCGCGGAGACATTTCTTGAGATTGGTTCCCTTGAGCACCTGAATATCCTCAGGAAGCCCGGCCACAAACCTGGCGGCTCCAAATGACGAGCAGATAGTGGTTTTCAGAAGCCAGTGGCCATCGTCTTCCCTGGTTATGAACTTGCCGCTGAGCGGATATTCCTCTTCTATGAGGTTTTTGGCCCTCAGGCTGAGGCGGAGTTCAATCTCCTCGGTTTCGGCGCTGCTGTAGCGGAAGATGTCCATGTATTCGGCCCTGTGGTCTTTCTCGTGGGCCCAGTCCCTGTCCGTAACCTGGACGGAAGCTATCCTCTCGGTCTTGAAGAGTTTGTTCTTTCCGTCTGCAAGATCATAGCACCATACTGATATATAGTTGGTTGTGAACTTGTAAGGTTCTACCTTGCGGTCAGCCACCTTGCCGGTGTGTGAGCTTGCGTAGTCTTTCAGTACCACCTGTTTCTTCTCCTGTATAGCCTCAATAAGGGAGTTCACGTTGCCGGCATTCTCGCTTTTTACCACTACGTCCGCAATGGAGGAGATGCTGTATATGGTGGCCAGCTTGCGCCTCAGGTTCTGCTTTATGACATTGGTGTCGTCTATGCCGTCTATCAGGCGGTTTACCATATAGGCCTCCTCGTCGGTAAAATGCACAAGCTGGGAAATGTCCTTGAAGAAAGGGCTTTCCTTGGCAATGTGGTAATACTCTCCGCTTTTGTGCACAACGAATCCGGCTTCCTTGAACGTGTCTAAATAGCGGTAAATGGACCTGTAGGAGGTCTCCAGCTTGTCTGCAAGGTCGTTTATCGTGTAATTGCGGCCAGATGCCAGAAGCATCATCAGGCGCAGCATCCTTTCTACTTTTGGCTGATCCATATTGCTGTATGCTAGTCTATTATCAAATCCTCGATCCTAACCTTCGGGATATAGTGTATTCCATTCTCCCTGAAGTAGTTATGGTTTTCATTCTCCGCGATGTGGAGTATCTGGTACTTTTCCGCGCTCTTTCCCAGGGCAATTACAAGTACCGGTTCCAGGCCTTCCGGAACAAGTTTCTGGGCCTCGGCTTTGTTGAACGCGCCTATGCAGATTCCTGTAAATCCCATCTCCACGGCCTTCAGAAGCATGCTCTGGGCCGCAATGCCCAGGTCCATGTCCACCCACTTGTTCTCCGGAATGTTTGAACATATAATAATGAAGGCAGAAGGCTCCATTCCCTTTGGAGGCAATGTAAGCTCCGGTAGAAGGGCTCCCAGCTTTATGAACTTGCAGAAATCATAGGCCTTTTTCCCTGTCAGGAACTTGAACCGCAGCACCTGCTGGTTCTTGGCTGATGGAATCATCGTGTTGACTGCCACAATCTTGCGCAAGTCATCAACGGAAACCTTTACAGAAGGATCCCATCCCCTGCAGCTTCTGTTACGCAGCAATAAAGTGTCCAGGCTCTTAACGCTGCTTTTCGCCCTTACGACCTTTTTCCTGCTTTCCAGGTCTTCCATTTTCTTCCCAAGATAATTGTCTGCCATAATCGTTGAAATGTATCTATGCAAATATAATCATCTCCCACCTCATTGACAAATCCTGTCACAGGAAAGGATTCTTTAAGGGCAGGCAACCTCTTCTTGCTAGACTGTGGCCGCCCATGGCCACATGAACGGGAGGGGCCCACAAGCGTAGCGAAGTGGGAGGGATGAGCGAAGCGAAGTCTATAGAAGAGGTTGATGCCCTTAGGTTCATTTTTGTGGTATATTTGCACTTGTTATCGCGATGAAAAGAATAGGGAAGACACGGAGATATGCCTGGATTCTGCTGACAGTGATGCTGTTGGCAGGATTATTCTTTGATGGGGGCGGAGAAACGGCCCCTCCTTCTGAAGACGGTTTATCTCCTTGTGTCCTTGGGCAGGGGCAGAGACCTGTCAGCGATGCACACCAGACATATCTGGTTACCGTTCCTTCCGTTGTGGAGGCATCCCTTTCTTCCCGAATCAGTACCGCTGAGCTGAATTGCGCCTTTGAAGGTGGGATTCGCATCCTCTGCAAGGTTTTCAGCATTAAGCTTCCGGTTCCTTCAGATTGCGTAAGGAGACTTACTTTCATAAAGGTTCTGAGGATCTGATTTCTTTTCCATACAGAGAGGTTATGGTGTTTATTATCGGCGATGGTGCGCTGTAACTGTCTCATTTTCAACATCTCCCTAAATAAGACCTTTCTTAAACGAACTCTTGTTTTGGGGTGCGCTGAGTATCAGGTATTTACAAGATACCATCGCCGTTCACTACCTCACAATAAAACATTATGGAAAAGAAAATTTCAAAGGTCCGCACAACTGTGGACATTATCGTAGTTTTAGTATTACTTCTTGGAGGAGCGGCTTGCTTTGCTGCCCCCTCTACAGGGATGATGATTCTGGGCGGAACGCTGATTCTTGCCGGAATCATTGTGTTTTTCATTATGAAGAGCGGATATAAGCTTGAAGGAGAGGATGGCGTGTTCAAGAAAGAGGAACACTTCTTCCCGGATGCAAGATTTGACGTGATTTACTCCGAGATTTCCGCCGGAAGGATGATTTCTTCCTTCAAGGACGAGGACAAGGCAATTGTCGTCAGACTGGATCTTTACCGCAATAAGGCAAACGGTAAAGTCTTCGGGCATCTGTTCAAATACGTTCCGTACGACTATGTTGAGAAGGTACCTCTGATTCAGTTACAATAGCGTTAAAGACAGGCAGTTTTCTTCAGAGCCTGTGGCCGCCCGTGGCCACATGAACGGGAGGGGCCCGGCTTGCCGGGAGGGATGAGCGAAGCGAAGGCAAAAAGAAAAGCTGCCTGTCTTTTTAGGAATTCTTGAAAAATTGGGGTAATCTGCGTAACTTTGAAACAGGTTACCCCTTTGTTATGTACAGAACCATTTTCAGACAGTTCAAGCAGTACAAGACGGCGGCTTTCCTGACTCCGGTCTGGACGGCTGCTGAAGTAGTTCTGGGGGTACTCATTCCGTATGTAACAGCCTCAATCATAGACAAGGGAATCAATGCCGGAAGCATGCCGAATGTCTATAAATACGGGCTTTATATGGTTCTGATGGCGTTTCTGAGCCTTATGTTCGGTTATCTGGCCGGAAGGTTTGCAGCATATTCCTCGACAGGAATCGCGGCCAATCTCAGGGATGCAATGTACAAGAATATCCAGAGGTTTTCATTTTCGGACATTGACAAGTTCTCTACAGCAGGACTTGTAACCAGGATGACAACGGACGTTTCCAACATCCAGAACGCCATCCAGATGCTTCTGAGAGTATCTTTCAGAGCTCCTTTGAACCTGATTTCCAGCGTGGTGATGTGCTTTTTCATCAATCCGAGGCTAAGTCTGATCTTCCTTGTGGCCATCGTTATACTGGCAACTCTTCTTACACTTATTATAGTGAGGGCCAGCAAACTTTTCCAGCAGATTTTCCGCAGGTACGACAGCCTGAACGCGGTGGTGCAGGAAAATGTATCGGCGATCAGGGTGGTGAAGGCATACGTCAGGGAGCATCACGAACTGAGCAAGCTGGACAGGGCGGCGCTTTCACTGTTTAAGCTTAATGTCAAGGCCGAGGCGATTATGGCCCTGAATGGTCCGGTGATGAACCTGGTGGTTTACGGATGCATCATTTCACTTTCCTGGTTTGGAGCGCATTACATTGTGGAAGGAAGCCTTACCACAGGACAGCTGACATCCCTGTTCTCATACGTTATGATGGTGCTCCAGTCTCTGATGATGCTCTCGATGATATTCGTGCAGCTCACCCAGAGTGCAGCTAGTGTCAAGAGAATTGCACAGGTGATTGACGAGGAGCCGGATATGACGGAGATTGATTCTCCTGTGGAGAAGGTCAGGGATGGCAGCATAGAGTTTGACCACGTATGCTTCTCCTACAAGGAAGGTGGCGGATATGCCCTTGAAGACATAAACCTCTCTATTGAAGCCGGCCAGACAATTGGAATAATAGGAGGAACAGGCAGCGGAAAGAGTACGCTCGGATCACTTATCAGCCGTCTTTATGACGTCAGCAAGGGTGCTATAAAGATAGGTGGAATAGATGTCAGGAACTATGCCCTGAAGCCTCTGAGGAACGAGGTGGCCGTTGTGCTTCAGAACAATACGCTCTTCAGCGGGACCCTTCTGGATAACCTCAGATGGGGAAAGGAAGACGCCACGGAGGAGGAATGCCGCCAGGCCTGCATCGCTGCCTGCGCGGATGAGTTCATCTCAACACTTCCGGAAGGATATAACACAATGGTTGAGCAGGGAGGAACCAACTTCTCCGGCGGCCAGAAGCAGAGGCTCTGCATTGCAAGGGCTCTTCTCAAATCGCCTAAGATTCTTATCCTGGATGACTCCACATCGGCGGTGGATACCGCCACGGACGGAAAGATAAGGGACACTTTTGCCCAGAAGATTCCGGGCACAACCAAGATTATCATATCCCACAGGATACTCAGCATCCGGCACGCGGATAAGATAATCGTGATGGACGACGGCCGCGTAAAGGGATTTGACAGCCACGACAACTTGTTGAAAAATAACGATATATATCGGGATATCTACACTATGCAGACATCCGGAGGAGAAGGAGATTTCGATGAGAATGGGTAGTCCAAATATGAAAGAAAGGGGATATGTGCCTGCGCAGGGAAAGCTTAAGCTCTCCACTGTGGCCAGGCTATTTGGACTCATCCTCAAGAATAACAAATGGAAGATCGCCATTGTCTTGCTGTGCATCCTCGTATCCACTCTTGCAACTCTGGCTTCAACCCTGTTTACCAAGACCTTGCTGGACGACTATGTAGTGCCGATGATAGGGCAGGCAAGTCCGGACTATTCTCCTCTGGCGATAGCGCTGGTTAAACTGGCTGCGGTTCTCATAATAGGAATGGGGGCCTCATATCTGCACAGCATACTTACTGTTTATATCAGCCAGGGAACTCTCAAGACGCTGAGGCACAACCTCTTTGAGCACATGGAGAGGCTGCCGCTAAGTTTCTTTGACTCCCGTAGTCACGGAGACATTATGAGTGTCTATACCAACGATGTGGATACTCTCCGTCAGGTAATTGGCCAGACGATTCCGCGTCTGTTCCAGAGCCTGGTTACGATAATCTCCACCTTTGTTAGCATGCTGGTTCTGAGCCTTCCGCTTAGTGCGATCTCGGTGGTTATGGCATTCCTGATGTACTATGTGACAAGGAAACTTGGCGGCCTGTCCAAGAAATACTTCAAGAAGAGGCAGGAGATGCTGGGCAAGGTAAACGGCTTCATTGAGGAGATGGTTTCCGGTCAGAGAGTTGTAAAGGTTTACTGCCACGAAGACAAGGCAATAGAGCAGTTCTCGGAGCTTAACGAGGAGCTCCGCAAAAGTGTTTACAATGCAAACAAGATAGGAAACATAGTGATGCCTGTAAACGGAAACCTGGGCAACCTGGGCTATGTGTTCATCGCCATCGCCGGAGCGGCCATCGCTCTGGCTTCCCTTGGCGGATGGTTCTTCTGCGGCCTTAACGGCTCCGTTCTCACTCTTGGAACTCTGGTGGCCTTCCTGACCCTTCACAAGAACTTTACAAGGCCTGTAACCCAGATAAGCAACGAGATCAACAGCATCGTGATGGCAAGTGCCGGAAGCGACAGGGTTTACGATTTGATGGACCAGAAAGAGGAAGAAAACAGCGGAAAGGTTACACTGGAGAAAACCGGAGAGTGCCAGTGGTGCTGGAAAACCCAGGAAGGAGAGTCTATTCCGCTCAAGGGGGAGGTCAGCCTCAGCGATGTAGACTTCAGCTATGTGGAGGGAAAGCAGGTGCTCTACGATATCAATCTCACGGCTTATCCCGGCCAGAAGATTGCCTTTGTTGGAGGTACTGGCGCGGGCAAGACCACCATTACCAACCTCATAAACCGATTCTATGAGATTCAAGACGGAAAGATTACATACGATGGTCTGGATATCAGGGATATAGAAAAAGACTCGCTGAGAAAAAGCCTTGGTATCGTGCTTCAGGAAACCCATCTTTTCACGGGAAGGATCATAGACAATATCCGCTATGGCAGGCTGGATGCCACTGACGCGGAATGCATCGAGGCCGCCAAACTGGTTTGCGCCCACAGCTTCATTCACCGTCTTCCGTTCGGCTACGATACTGTGATAACAGGAGACGGCGGCAACCTCTCACAGGGAGAAAGGCAGCTGCTTGCAATCGCCAGAGCCGCAGTGGCCGCTCCTCCTGTGCTGATTCTTGACGAGGCTACATCTTCCATCGATACACGCACGGAAAAGCTCATCCAGCAGGGAATGGACGAACTTATGAAGGGCCGCACAACATTTGTTATAGCCCACAGGCTTTCCACCATCCTCAATGCGGATTACATTATGGTAATGGATCACGGAAGGATAATCGAACGTGGAAAGCATAACGAGCTCCTTGCCCTCAAAGGCAAATACTATCAACTATTTACAGGCAACCAGATTCTGTAAGTACAGAAATAACATACATTTTATGAAAAACGAAACGGTCTTAAAACTCTTATTCTTACTATTGGGAGTTTTTCCTGTAACAGTTGTAGAGTCTTACGCCCAACTCGCTTTGGTCAACGAGCCGGACAAGCCGTCTGTCCAGGCTGCGGAGATGACAAAGTACGGAAAACTGAATGCTCAACTCTATACAGGAAAAGTATCCGTTTCCATACCAATCTATGTTTATCGCGACAGCCGCTTCTCCATCCCCATCTCTCTGGACTACAGCTATAACGGACTTGTAGCCAACCGCCAGGCCGGCATCGCGGGACTGGGCTGGAGCCTGAGCTGCGGAGGAGTTATTACACGTGAAGTCAGAGGAATACCAGATGAGCTCTTGGGATCTTTTAACAAACATACTTCTTCCGATGTCATTACCCTTAACCTCCTGGGCTTTGACTACATCCCTTCCGGAAGCCAGCTTCAGATGCCCGAATATGAAGTCATAACAAGACCATCCTCATCCAATGTCCTTAAGACCGCATACAGCATCAACGGCACGCTATATGAAACCTGTTCAGACATTTACCACTTCTCTTTCCCCGGTCACAGCGGCTCGTTCTACCGAAACCCTGACGGCAGTTTCACTGTTTTCCATACCGGCACGTTTGACGGAGACTACAGGATAAAGAAGACAAACATTACACTTAATGACGAGAACCATAATGTCGCTACAGAATTCGTGATTACCACTTCTGACGGATACAGGTATTATTTCGGGTCTCTGCAAAGCGAAGGCGATTCCGGTCTTTTCAGGTACATTGAACGCAGCGTCTATCAGGGATATGACAAGGGCAATCCCGACGCCACTCCCAAACCCTACAGGGCCATATCTTTTCTGCTGAGAAGGATAGAAAGCCAGGACGGCTCTGCCGTTACCTTCAACTACAATGAAAACGACAGCCACTCGGACATAGTCAACTATTCTTCCACGCTCTGGCTCTGTAGCCAGAGTTCCGATGATGCATTCAGTATGCTCCAGTACGGAGAAGACCTCAACACGGCAAGCTATCTCTCCTCCATTGAGCTTCCCGGAGGAACCTCCCTGGACTTTAGCTATCTGGCCAAACCTACCGGCAAGCAGGGATCCTACCTTCAGGGCACAGACCGACTGAACATCCGCTTAGACCAGTCATATCTACTTCTGGACAGCATCTCGACTCCGGCTGGAGGAGTGAGACTCTCCTACATTTATAACTCCCAGGGCAACCCATACCCCTTCCTTTCCGAGATACATCAGGAGGGCATAGGAAGCTACAGGTTTGACTATGAAGGCCTCTACGACCGGTTCTTCCCGGCCTTCGGCACCACGGCGACGGACCACTGGGGCTACATCTGCAAAAGCGACTCGTCTCACATGAACAGGAATTCCGTAGATCTGGACTATCTCAGCAACACATCCTCCAGCACCTTTGACGAGACTGTGAGCACCAGCCGCAACGCCAACACAACAGCATCGTCCATAGGCCTCATGACCAGAATCACCTATCCCACCGGAGGTAGCAGCATACTCCAGTACGAGGACAATACCGTATGGAGAAACCTGAGGAAATTATCCTCCAACGGCTATTCGCCAGCAATGTACTCTTCCGGAGGCGGATTTCTGGACAAGGGACCGGGAAGCCGAATATCCAAGGTCATCAATGTGGATGAAAACGGTGTTCCCACAGACACCACAAGTTATGTTTACAGACGAGAGAACTATGCCACCAGCGGAAGCCTGCTTGTCTATCCACGCTACCGGCTGGATTACACGGGAGTTATGGGAAATACGGACGTGGTTCATGTAAACATAGCGTCCTCTTCCGGCATAGCAAATTACGAGGCCACGCCGGTGGAATACAGCAGGGTGGAGGAAATCCATCCGGACGGTTCAAAGACCGTGCACCACTTTTCCGGCTGGGATGACTGTCCTGACGAATTCTCTTCGGAGGCATACGAACTCTTCAGAGCACACTCCGGAGAACACGGCAACAGCGTTTCGCCGATGTTCATCTCCGGCAAAACGACACTTACAAGCAGCGGAGCCGATGCAGTCCACAACATCCTCCGGCCAGCCACCAGCCACCAGAGCCGAAGGGGAAAAGAAAAGATGACCGAGACCTATTCCGCGGAAGGACAGCTTCTCAGGAAAACGGAGACAGATTATCTTGTCATGGAAGAGCAGAACGCATTCTATGAAAACATCTATATCGGAGAGGCCGTATGTCCCCTGATGCGCTACACCTATGACACGAAAACTCAGAAGGTAAAGGGCACGGACTTTTTCCAGAACAATTCTTCCGTCTCGTCACAGGTACAGTACACATACAACAGCCTGGGACAAAAGTCTTCAGAGGTTAAGACTCTTTCCAACGGGGATATAATCACAACCAACTACACATATATTCCGGACATAGCGGACAATCATCGTACCGCTGTACAGAAGAAAATGTACAGCAAGGGACTCATAGGAAATCCCGTGAAGGTAACTGTTAAATGCCGACTGCACGGAACAACAATTGACAGGGTTATGTCTTCCGACTCCTTGACCTTCGACTCTCTCGCCAGAACAGGAGCGACCACACTGTTCCTCCCAAAGAAATGGCAGAAAAGGGATGTGGAGACAGGCACGTGGAAAGACTACGCCTCCTACGTCCACGACAGCAAGGGAAACATCATCCAGAAGACAGACGCCAACGGAATTTCCACCACTTTCATCTGGTATTCCGACAACCTGGGAGTGGCTCTACGGATAGACAACGCCACGGCCGCACAGGTGACCGCGGCCCTGGGAAGCTCGCCGTTTGGAGGCATGGCGGAGGCAAACACGGAATCTATTGCAACCACACTACGCAGCGCGCTTCCACACAGCGAAGTCTCCTGGTACAAGTGGTGGTCTTACGGACTGCCGTCAAAGGTATGCGACCCCACTGGAAGGATTACGCACTACACCTATGACACGGCACAGAGGCTGAACATCATCCGCGATGACAGCCTTGACCCTGTGGAGAGGTATGACAACCAGACACTGACAAGATAGGAGGACAGACTATGAAAAAGATTTTCAGCAAAACGGCTTCAATCATCCTGCTGGCAGCGGCAGGCCTCCTTCTCCCCAACCCTCTCCTGGCACAGACGGAACAGGTGGAGATAGACCTGGGGATTGACTACATCCAGCCAGACCAGGAAATAGGCATTAATCCGGGTGGCGGAACGGCGGTAATACACATAACCAGCTACGGAGGATTCAACGAGGCCTCTCTCATGGCAAACATAGAGAACCAGATTTCGGACCTGGGCATAGACTGGATTACGGACGTGTTCCTGACAAACAAGGACGGAATCTACGAGGCGGACCTCAACCTCGTGTTCGGGCCAAACTCCGGATACAGCGAGAGGGAAGTGACACTGGTGGCGGCAAACACAACGGCGCTCATAACTCAGGGCATAAACATGCCTAACGTCTATGACCTCCTGCCAAACACTTCGCCAATCTATCTGCTGCACGGGGGAAAGAACGCGCTTACCCTGAGCAGCTCGGACGCCTTCGCCTCCTACCGCCTGCTCAAGGACACGGCGAACAACGTGACACTCACCGTCGCGGACGTGAACGGAAAGGGCGAGGGAGACAGGTCGCTGAAGTTCATAATCAATTCGCCTGGCACATACCGCTGCATCGCTTACTACCCGACGGAAGTGCAGATGAACGGGACAAAAAACGTGGACTGGCATCCGTTCTATGACATCACAAGAAACTGCAGCCTGAATCCAAATCCATTCTCCTTTCCAAAGAACGGGGGAAGCGTCTCCTTCACTTATAATGTAGCCACCACGCAGGACAGCATACTGCAGAGGATTGTAAACTTCTATAACAGCGGCAACTGCACCGTCTGGGACACCACGATGGTCATTTCATACACAAGAAGTCCGCAGACAGCCAACACGGTCACAATGATTGTTGAAGCCGGGCCGAACCTGAAGAAATCGCAGGTCTATCCGCCGCAGCCGAACACAATAACAAACAACACATATTTCAAGATATCCCCATCGGGAAATGAAATCATCTTCACACAGCCTGCAGACGGAGAAATAAAAGCATACAGAGTCTCTTTCCCGGGAAACCTTGGATCCGTACCTCCTTACCTCATCCTGGATAGCACCCAGCACAGGGTAAGATACGCGCTCTTTAAGGACGGAGTCCAGTACGGCCCTGCAAGGACAGGACACGGAGACAGCCTCCATCTGGCAATTCCTGCGGATTCGGGAAAGTTCACCGTGATGGCCTTCTACGGGGGACAGGAGAAAAAGATGAAGGGGACGCTCACTGTCACGGGAAACATGAAAGCCGTGTGGGGAGAAAACTGGATCCTAAAGCAGACATTCACAGCAGAAGACGGAGCATCCTCCAATCTCGACATAACATATTATGACGGGCTGGGATATCCTACTCAAGTAATCAGCGTGGGGGCTTCACCTTCCGGCAAAAACATCGTAACTCCTCTCTGGTATGACCCTATGCGCAGGGAGGATGCAAAGGCTTATCTGCCATACGCCTCCCAAGCCAGCAGCACACCTCAGCCCGAGACAGAGCCGTTTGCAGCCCAGGAAGCTTTTTACACAAGCCTTTACGGACAGAGTGACGCTCAATTTGCCTATACGGAAAAAGTCTATGAAAACTCACCGCTGAACCGGGTGCAGAGACAGTTCACTCCGGGACAGGCCTTAAGGGCTACAGGGACAGACTCCGGGGGTAACGACCACTACACGTCTTTCACCTACGAAGCAAATGCGACTAACGAGGTACTGGACATGTACTGCAATGACGACGGAGCCTTGACAGTAAGGGGTTACATCGCCGCAGCAAAACTTTTCAGGACAACCGTCACCTCTCCGGACGGAAGGGCAACGACGGAGTTCAAGGATTCCGAGGGGACGCTCGTCCTCCAGAGAAGCGGAACGGGTAACTCCATCCAGGAGACTTACTACGCATACGACTCCAGAAGAAGGCTAAGGTGGGTAATTCAGCCGGAAGGCTCCGTGAGGGTAAAAAGCCTTGCGGCAAATTCGTCTAGTGCAAATCCTTATACGTTCAGCCAGACAGACTCCACCGCCCAGAAGTTCTGCTTTATCTATAACTATAATGGAAAAAGCCAGATGACGGAGAAACGGATTCCGGGAAAGGGTTTCGAGTATATGGTATATGACCCGGCGGGAAGGCTGGTGGCAACGCAGGACAGCGTCCTCAGAAGCCAGGACAGCAAGTGGATTCTGACTCGTTACGACAGCCTCTCAAGGGTGACGCACACCTACCGCAGCCCTTCCGTTGAAAGGAACACGATGGAGACAGCGTTCACAACGTCACCATACCCGGCAATATATAGCAATTCAAACAATGTACTGCTAACCTCGGCCACTTTCGGCGAGACGGGGAACACCTTCTCCACTGGAAACCTTTACAGCGCGGACATACCTTCTTATCTGGCATTCTCTCCGGTTAGCGGAGTGGCGGAAACAGCAGACATAGACAGCAGGACAGCATCCCTTCTGCTTTATGACAAGACGCTAAGCCTCAACACCATAAATTCCTCTGCAGCCCAGAGAAAATACCGGGAGAGGGCTTATTACTATGATGCCAAGGGAAGAGTCATCCAGACAGTGGAGAGGAATCCGGACGGAGAAACTCTCAGGACAAGCGTGAAGTATGACTTTACAGGAAATCCTCTCACCACGGTCCAGACCTGCTCAAGGCAGGGAAACCAGACGCTCAAGCAGACTTTCGAATACGATTCCAGGGGAAGGAAGCTCTCTTCTTCCGCACGGTTGAACACTTCCGCAAATCCTGCAACCAATCCAGTTGTAAAGACATTCTCTGCTGTAAACTACACTTACGAC
Source organism: Bacteroidales bacterium (assembly GCA_017548505.1). GTDB lineage: Bacteria > Bacteroidota > Bacteroidia > Bacteroidales > UBA932 > Egerieousia. Next base: position 31,794 of record JAFYZX010000034.1, read on the forward strand.
GAACTGGGAAGGCTCACAGGCTCGGAGCGGGGAAAAACCTCAGCAGACGGCTCCTTTGTGCTTTCGCCATCTTCAACCACACCGGTCCTCTCCACATCTCTGAACTACAACATCCAGGGATGGATGACAACCCAGGCAGATGTGCTGAAAAAAAGCACTGCCCAGTCTGACATTGTAAACCTATATTCCCAGACTCTGAGATATCACGATGCACAGAAAGCTTCCACAGCAAAATCATACGACGGCCTGATTACAGAATGGGAGACCACCCAGTACTCTAACGGGACGGACTTCACCCTTCCGGGAAGCACGGCAGACAGATACACATACTCCTATTCTTACGACAACTTTGGAAGGCTCACATCTTCCGAGAGGTTTGAAGGAACATCTAGCTCGGCCACAAACGCCTTCACGGAAAGGAACCTCTCCTTTGACGGGAACGGGAACATCCTTTCTCTCACAAGATACGGAAACGGAAACTCGGCGATAAGGGACAGCTTGACTTATTCATATTCGGGGAACAGGATTGAAAGACTCTACGGCGCATACAACGGACAGACAATATCGCATATAGTTCAAAACAACCCGGTAACAGGAACGGCATACTACATCTACGACGGCAACGGGAACATGACGCTAGATGCCCTGAGAAACATTACCCTGACATACGATATCAACAATCTTGTAAGCACCATCTCCAGAAACGACACTCTGCTTTCAACATACTTCTATCTGGCAGACGGAACAAAGTACAAGGCTATAGACAAAGACAACAAGGGAAGGGCGTACATAGGGCCGTTCTCTTATGCTCTGGAAAAGATTGGAAACACAGTGTTCTCATACCTGGAGGGCATAGACACAGACAGCGGAAGGATAATGATCGTCAGGAAGCAAAGCGGAAACCAGACTACGGCGGACTACACCACAGCCTTTTTTGTCAAAGACCATCTCGGAAGCACAAGGGTAATGCTGAACGCTCAGGGAGACATCCTGGAGAGAAACGCATACTATCCGTTCGGGCTCCAGATGAACCAGGGAAAGGCATATCCTATGCTAACGGAGAGGCTGCCGCAGCTCTACATAGGATACATCTCCCCAACCCCTGCAAGGCGAGACATCTACAACGGAAAGGAAATACAGGCCACAGCAGGCACAGACTATCTGGACTACGGCTTCAGGCAATATGATCCAACACTTGCAAGATGGTTCAACATCGATCCGAAGGCGGGGAAATACCTGTCTATGTCGCCGTATAATTATTGTATGGGAAGTCCGCTCTACTTTGTAGATCCAGAAGGCAGAACAGGAGATGTTAAATATTATGAAGATGGAACAGCAGTAGTTACAGCAAAATTATATTTCTATGGCAATCATGCATCTTCGGAATTGTCTAAAAAGATAGCAGACAACATTGCCTCTTATTGGAATGGAGCAAATGCTATTATTACTTACAAGGGGAAAGAGTATTCTGTGAAATTTAAAATCTATTATGAAACCGTATCGGAGGAAGATGCAATTAATATCGCAAAAAACAATAAAAGCGCTAGAAACAATTTTATAAGAATTGGAGAACAAAAGGGAAAATCAAGTTTCGCATCAACCCCTAGGTTTACTGATGACGGAGGAAACTCATTTTGGTTTAACATTGAAGATGATTTAGAAACATCTACAACTCCAAGTCATGAATTTGGTCATGGTCTTGGACTAAAACATGATGAAAGGAACTTTGCTAATAGTACAAATAAACCTAATATTATGATTCCTCGCGAAACTAGATATGGCCCTAAGTGGTCCTTTATTAATCAAGATGGAGAGAGAGTTGTAGATCCTAAGTATAGGCGTGTAACTTCTAAAAACGTGAAAGATGCATTTTATCATAATTGGGGTAATTTTTACAAGATTCCAAGAATATCGTTAAATAAGATATTTAATGAAAATGGTGGTGAAATAAAATATTAATAGTACTTTAAAATGAGATATTTAGCAATTATACTCTTTATCACTATTGAGATATTAGCTCTGTCATGTAAAAATAATACCGGAAATAGCCATATAAAACACCCCGGTATATTAAGAGATAGTATAGAAATTAATTGGATTAAAGACTCTTGTGCTTGTTATGGCTTTAGAACTGTAACTGTTGCTGATCGAATAATCCAAAATAGATCTTTAGAGGGGAAAGACACTAGTCTATTTATAAATTATTTAGGGAAGTATTATGAGATGCATATTTCGGGAGATTATATATTCTTAACATACATATTAAAGAATGGTTGCAGAGAAGGTCGCCCGGTTGATGGTTACGACAAAACATATATTGTTTTCGTGTTTTATAATAATAGATTATCAAGCGAAGCATCTTATCTTAAACAAGAATAAGGTAGTGTTTCAAAAAGTGTGTCCATCTGAATAATGGCCTATTATCCTGTAAATTACAGTTATCTTGAATTGTTCATGTTTGCGGGAATAACAAACAGCCATCAGATTTTTCAAATTCAAAAACTGAACCTAGGCCCAGATCAGAAGGCCGGCGCAGATCATCGCTCCGGATACCACAAGGTCTATAAGGCAGAATCCCATTATGTCCCTGGCGTTAAGCTTGGCTATGGCCAGTGCAGGCAGTGCCCAGAACGGCTGGATAAGGTTGGTCCAGGCGTCTCCCCAGGCAATTGCCATTCCCGTAAGGCCCGGATCAACATTCAGATGGGAACCGGCCGTGAACATGATAGGGGCCTGGATTGCCCAGTGGCCGCCTCCGGAAGGAACAAACATGTTCAGTATGGCGGCGCAGAGGAAGGTCAGAAGCGGGTATGTAGTGTGGTTGGAAATAGAAATGCAGGCGTTGCTGACCTCAGTTCCGAGGCAGATGCCGCTTTCTCCAACGCCCATAATGATACCCATAATACCTGCATAGAACGGGAACTGGAGAAGGATACCGGCGGCTCCGGTAGCGCTCTTTCCGAAAGCCCTTACGTATGACAGAGGGTTGCCGTGCAGGATGATTCCCGCAAACAGGAAGAGCATAATCACAAAGTTAAGGTCTATGCTTCCTCCTTTTACGAGCTTGATAACCAGGAAGGAAAGTCCCATTAGGGAAATGATCCAGCTCAGAAGCCTGCTGTTTTCCAGATGCTCGGCAGGTGAGGAAGGCTTTGCCTTTTCTGTTTGGGTTTCCTCCTGAAGAAGGGCCGGATCTATCGCGATAACATTCTCTCCCTTCGGGTGCATCAGGGAATTTACCAGCACCAGGGCGGCAATTATCAGTACAACCATCACTAGGTTGTGAGGGTCCAGAATGGTTTGTGAAATAGGTATAGGGTTCTCGACAGCACCCCTTGTGATTTCCTTGAGTCCCGCGCCCGGAGTAGCCATTGTAAGTGGAATGGATCCGGAAAGGCCGGCATGCCAGACAACAAAGCCGCTGTAGGCGGAGGCTATCAGAAGGCGGTAGTCCACTCCACGGAGTTTCCTGGCTATTTCCTTGGCGAAAATCACTCCCACAATCAGTCCGAAACCCCAGTTGAGCCAGCAGGCCACTGCGGATATGCCTGTAACAAGGGCAATTGCACCGGCAGGGGATTTTGGCAGGGAAGCCAGGGCGGAGATTCCTCTCTTTACCAGCGGGGCAGCGGCCAGGGTTGAGCCGCAGACCAGAACCAGAGCCATCTGCATCGCGAAGGCCAGGAGACTCCACACACCGTTACCCCAGTGTTCAATGACTTCCACAGGGGTCTGGTGGCAAACCGGGATGGCGATGGCGACCGCGATAAGGGTGAGGATAATTGCAAAAATGAACGGGTCCGGGAGATATTTCTGGACCACTTTGACACACGCCTTGATTATTCTCTGAAACATAGGACTTTGTTTTGACGCGGCAAATATACTTAAAAAGAGGGGAAGGTGTAATTGGTGGAAAAAAATCTTGTTTCTGGCATTTTTGCTTATAATTTTTTTCATTTTTTTTGTGTTGGGTTGAAAATTTGTTATATTTGTCAATGCAATAAAACTATTGGCAAACATTATTTAAAAGAATATGAAGAATATTGATTGGGGAAAGTTATCTTTCTCTTACACTAAGACAGATTACATTGCTTACAGTACATTCAAGGATGGCAAATGGTCTCCTGCCAAACTGATACCTGATGCCGATATTCCGGTCAGTCCGTACGCAGGAGCATTTCATTATGCATCCGGATGCTTCGAGGGAATGAAGGCATTCAGGGGAGCAGACGGCAAGGTTCGTCTTTTCCGTCCTGAGGAAAATGCAAAGAGAATGATCCGCAGCGCCGGCTACCTGGATCTTGCATGCCCTTCCATAGAGCAGTTCATTGATATGTGCGTTATGGTTGTAAAGGCAAATGCTGAGTATATCCCTCCATTTGAGACAACCGCTTCCTTATATCTGAGGCCGCTTCTTGTCGGCACCAACCCTCAGCTTGGAATTCGTTCCTCTTCAGAGTCCACTTTCATGGTAATGGCTTCTCCTGTAGGAACTTACTCAGGAGACAAGATTCTGGTACCAGGTACTGCAGTTATCAGCAGGAATCACGACAGGGCCGCTCCTAACGGCAGCGGAAGCTACAAGGTTGGGGCAAACTATGCTCAGAGCCTCCATCCATACAACCTCGCGCACAAGCAGGGTTACAGGGAGCTTTTGTTCACCGATGCCTTGACACATCAGTACATCGAGGAGTTCGGATCTTCCAACTTCTTTGCAGTAAAGGGCAATACTTATATTACTCCGGACAGCAACAGCGTACTTCCTTCCATTACCAACGCCAGCTTGAGAACCATAGCCGAGAGCCTTGGAATGAAAGTGGAAATGAGGCCGATACCTGTTACGGAGCTCGCTGAGATGGATGAGGCCAACTCTTGCGGAACAGCAGTGGTAATCACTCCTATTTGCCGGATTGACGACAAGATCCGCCTCGAGGACGAGACTCCAAGCCATGTCTACAAGTTCGGCGACGAGTGCGGTCCTAAGTCCCGCGCCCTGTACGAGAAGATGATAGCTATCCAGAAGGGTATCATCGACGATCCTTTCGGATGGATAATGTTTGTTGATTGCTAAATCCCGGCCGAAGAAGACAGATGACAGCTCAGGATCTGGAGGTTATCCTCCGCGACGAAGGGGCGGACAGGGCTATCGCAGAGGCGAAGAATTACATTTCTTCCCAAAAAGAAGACCTCGATTTCGCATACTACATCCTGGGCAATGCCTACAGGAAAAAGGGGGACTGGCAGGGAGCCATAAACAATTACCTTGAGGCAATGGCAATTAACCCCGATTCTCCCGCCAAGCAGGCTTACGAGATGGCAAACGACATACTGGACTTCTTCAACAAGGATATGTATAACCAATAGAAATTCAAACCAATACTAATTATAACACTATGGCTAAGATGAAAGGTGCGACCGTAATCAACACCGAGCGCTGCAAGGGATGCGGCTTGTGTGTGGTTGCGTGTCCATTCCAGGTTCTCGCCCTTTCCGACAAGAGCGTGAACCGTAAGGGGTACAACTACGCCGTCACCGTTAAGGAAGACACTTGCACCGGTTGTACTTCTTGTGCTGTAGTTTGTCCTGACGGATGTATAACCGTCTACCGTAAAAAGGAGGAATAAATTATGGCAGATCAGGAAATTACTTTGATGAAAGGCAACGAGGCCATTGCCCATGCGGCAATCCGTTGCGGCTGTGACGGATACTTCGGGTATCCTATCACCCCTCAGAGCGAAGTGCTCGAGACCCTTGCCGAGCAGAAACCTTGGGAAACCACCGGAATGGTAGTTCTCCAGGCTGAGAGTGAGACTTCTTCTATCAACATGGTTTACGGCGGAGCAGGCTGCGGAAAGAAGGTAATGACCTCTTCTTCCAGCCCTGGCATCAGCCTTATGCAGGAAGGCTTGTCCTATATGGCTGGCTGCGAGATTCCTTGCCTTGTAGTAAACGTAAGCCGCGGCGGCCCTGGTCTTGGAACTATCCAGCCGAGCCAGGCAGACTACTTCCAGAGCTGCAAGGGCGGTGGACACGGAGACTATCACCTGATCGTGCTGGCTCCTTCTTCAGTTCAGGAGACCGCTGATTTCGTGGATCTTGCGTTTGAACTTGCATTCAAGTACAGAAACCCTGCAATGATCCTTTCAGACGGTGTTATCGGCCAGATGATGGAGAAGGTTGTACTTCCTCCGTTCAAGCCGAGAAGGACCGAGGAGCAGATTCTCAAGGAGTGCCCTTGGGCTGCAACCGGAAGGCCTAAGACAAGAAAGCCAAACGTAATTACTTCCCTGGAGCTGGATCCTGCAAAGATGGAGGAAATCAACATCCGTATCCAGAAGAAATACGCTGAGATTCAGGAGAAGGAAGTAAGATTCGAGGAGTTCATGCTGGAGGATGCCGAGTATGCAATCTGCGCATTCGGTTCAGCCGCCAGAATCGCAAAGAAGGCTATCGAGGATGCCAGAAAGGAAGGCATCAAGGTCGGCCTGCTTCGTCCTATCACGCTGTGGCCTTTCCCATACAAGGAAATCGAGGCCCTCAGCCACAAGGTAAAGGGCATCCTTTCTCTTGAAATCAACGCCGGCCAGATGGTTGAGGATATCCGCCTCGCCGTTAACGGCAGAATACCTGTAAACCACTACGGCAGACTGGGTGGAATCATCCCAGCTCCGGACGAGGTTGTTAACGAACTTAAGAAAATGATGTAGGAGGTATTGCTATGGATATTAAAGAGATAATTCAACCCGAGAATCTGGTTTACCGCAAACCTGAACTTCTGAACGATACGCCTATGCATTACTGCCCTGGCTGCAGCCACGGAGTTGTACATAAACTTGTTGCCGAGGTAATTGCAGATATGGGTATGGAAGAGAAAACCGTTGGCGTTTCTCCTGTAGGCTGCGCCGTTTTCGCTTACAAGTACATCGATATCGACTGGCAGGAAGCCGCTCACGGAAGGGCACCTGCATTGGCAACCGCCATCAAGAGGCTGTGGCCGGACCGTATGGTATTCACTTACCAGGGAGACGGAGACCTTGCCTGCATCGGTACTGCAGAGACTATCCACGCACTAAACCGCGGAGAGAACATTACCATTATCTTCATCAACAACGCTATCTACGGTATGACCGGCGGACAGATGGCTCCTACAACCCTGCTGGGTATGAAGACCGCTACCTGCCCTTACGGTAGGGATGCAAAGCTTCACGGCTATCCTCTCAAGATTGCCGATATCGCAGCTCAGCTTGAGGGAACCTGCTATGTTACAAGGCAGAGCGTTCACAACGTTGCCTCCATCAACAGGGCAAAGAGAGCCATCCGCAAGGCTTTCGAGTACAATATGGCCGGCAAGGGAGCTTGCCTGGTAGAGATGGTTTCAACCTGCAACTCAGGATGGAAGAAGACTCCTGCCAACGCCAACAAGTGGATGGAAGAGAACATGTTCCCGTTCTACAAGATCGGCGATCTCAAAGACATGAACCAATAAAAGGATTGTAAGATGAAACAGGAAATTATCATTGCCGGATTCGGTGGACAGGGAGTTCTGTCCATGGGAAAGATCCTTGCTTATTCCGGACTTATAGAAGGCAAGGAAGTTACTTGGATGCCAGCTTACGGTCCTGAGCAGAGGGGCGGTACCGCCAACGTGACTGTAATTGTAAGCGATGAGGAGATTTCTTCTCCGATTCTCTCCACTTACGACACTGCCATCATTCTCAACCAGCCTTCAATGGAGAAGTTCGAGAAGACGGTAAAGCCAGGCGGAACCCTCATCTACGACGGTTACGGTATCAACATCCCTCCGACACGTACTGATATCAATATCTACCGTGTTGACGCAATGGATGTTGCAGCCAAGATGAACCTCATCAAGATCTTCAACATGATCCTTCTGGGAAGCTACCTTAAGCTTCATCCGATCGTTCAGATAGAGAGCGTCCTGAAGGCTCTGAAGAAGACTCTTCCTGAAAGGCACCACCACCTGATTCCTCAGAACGAAGAGGCAATCAAGACAGGTATGGACCTGGTTAAGTAATTAGCCACTATGGCAAAAATCAAACGGCAGCCCGATGGACTGCCGTTTTTTTATTTCATTTAATTCGTATATTTATAGTCTGAAACCATTTAAATATTCACGATATGGCAATGTGGCAAGTTTGGCTGATTGTGGCCCTGGCTTTCTTTATTCTTGAACTGTTCACGACAGGTATTGCGGTAATCTGCTTTTCCTTTGGAGCGATTGCGGCCTGCATAGCCGCTCCGCTTGGAGCCAATTTCTATTGGCAGGTAATAGTATTTGCACTGGTTACCCTTTTGAGTTTCATTTTCATAAGGCCTCTGCTGATAAAGCTTTTCTACAAGAAAGGCAAGGATGATGTTAAGACCAACGCGGATGCGCTTATCGGGCGCAAGGGCATTGTGTCAGAGGCAATCGATCCGGCAACCGGAGCCGGCAGGGTGAAGGTTGACGGAGACGACTGGAAAGCCGTATCCGTGGATGACCAGCCGATTGAACTGGGGGCAAGGGTGGAAATCCTAAAGCTGGACAGTGTGATCGTGACGGTAAAGAAAATCTAGATAATAAAATAATAATCTATAAAACAAGAAGTTATGTTTGGAATGGAACCTGGAATGCTAATACTTGTCGCGATTATCGTGATAGTAGTATTGATTGTACTGTCTGGAATCAAGGTTATCCAGCAGTCTGAGACCAAGATTGTTGAAAGGCTTGGTAAGTACCATGCAACACTTCCTTCCGGTATAAACATCATCTGGCCTATAATCGACAAGCCAAGAAAGGTTTATATCAGGAAAGTGGTAGAAGGATATGACGGAACCGCTCACGTTATCATGCGCCAGAGCGACAAGATAGACCTCAGGGAGCAGGTGTTCGACTTCCCTAAGCAGAGCGTGATTACAAAGGATAACGTAACCACCACCATCAACGCGCTGCTGTATTTCCAGATCACGGATCCTATGAAGTCTGTTTACGAGATTGACAATCTGCCATACGCAATTGAGAAACTGACGCAGACAACCCTGCGTAACGTGATCGGAGAGCTGGAACTCGACCAGACCCTTACTTCAAGAGACACCATCAACTCCAAGCTGCGCGCTGTGCTGGACGAGGCCACCAACAAGTGGGGCGTAAAGGTTAACCGCGTTGAGCTTCAGGACATCACTCCTCCAAGCAGCGTCCGTGATGCCATGGAGCAGCAGATGCAGGCAGAGCGTGAAAGGCGTGCAAAGGTCCTCAAGGCTTCCGGAGACACGGAGAAGGCCATCCTCGAGTCAGAGGGTTTGAAAGAAGCCCAGATCAACCGTGCAGAGGCTGAAAAGCAGACCAAGATCCTCCAGGCCCAGGGTATCGCCGAGGCAAAGGTGCTTCAGGCAAACGCCGAGGCTGAGGCTATCCGCAGAATCGCCGAGGCAGTTAAGGAAAGCAACATGTCTCCTGCCAG
>JAFYZX010000004.1 GCA_017548505.1 Bacteroidales bacterium
CCGGATACTTGTAACAGAAGAACAGCTGGATATGTTTGCCAGGAGGCTTGAAGAACTTGTTTCTGAGATCAGAAGTAAGGTTGAAGGCAAATCCGAACCGGTTTTTGCCATTTGTCCGGATAGGGAAATCTGCACAAATTGCGATTTCAAGAATTTTTGCAAAAGGGGATAAATTATGAGTAAGAATCTTAAAGTTTACGATGCGTCTGCCGGTAGCGGCAAGACTTACACTCTAGCCGATAAGTATTCGGAGTACCTGTTGTCCGAGTATGACAAGGACCATACAGCCCACAGGCATGTTCTTGCTGTAACGTTTACCAACAAGGCAACTCTGGAGATGAAACAAAGGATAATAGACAGACTTTTGGAAATCTCCCGTGAAGATCCGTCACCTTCAAAGAGAGACAAGGCAAATAAAATCATATGCAGTATAGTTCATGACTATACTATGTTCAAAGTCAGTACGATTGACAGTTTTTTCCAGAGAGTCCTGAAATCTTTTGCGGTGGATCTTGGCAAACGCTGTGCGTTTGAAACGATACTTGATCCCGCCGGGCCTGTAGAAGCATCTGTAGAATCAATGTACTCCAAAATCGGCAGTGACAATTCTTTACGGGCTTTAATGAAGGAAATGGCTTTGTCCAGAATTGACAATGGAGAGAATTGGAACTGGAGAGACGTAGTCTTGTCAAGAGGCTCCTATGTGGCTAAATCCGAGTATCAGGAACTGAAACTTCTTTCCGGAGTAGCGCCCGGAGCTTTGGCTTCTGCCGCATCCTTATTCAGAAACAGGGCAAAGTTACTGGAGACAGTTTTCGTGGAGAAACTTAAAAGTCTGTCAGCCGATAAGGAAAGAGCATTATTGTCGAGCGGGCTTGTAAAGGATATTTTTACGTTGCAATCAAATTCTCCGGTATGGAAGTTTCTGTCGTCAAGTCCTTATCTGAACAAGGAGAAAATTGCCGCATGTCCTGAAATTGTCAAAGAATGGCTTGGTACAACTTCTCACGATGTCTATTTCAAGGATATTGCTTCACCGTCAGATAAAAGGGCTGTTGAAGACCTTATGAATAAGTATGCAACTGATATCAAGGATCTTTATGACAAATATTATGCTGAATATGTAACTTTGGATATTGTCATTCCAAATCTGAGAGAAACGGTTCTTCTGGATTACATTTCCAAGGAACTGGATGATTATCTGGAAAAGGAACAGCTTACCTTGTTGAGCAAGGCTCCACAGCTTCTTCAGGATCTGATTAACGGAAGTGACGCTCCTTTCATCTATGAAAAAACAGGTGCTGCCATAAACCATTATCTTCTGGATGAATTTCAGGACACATCAACTAAGCAATGGGATAACTTCAGACCGCTGCTTAAAGAGGGCGTTGCCAATAATTTTGAGAGTATGCTCGTTGGAGACGTTAAGCAAAGCATTTACCGCTGGAGGGGCGGAGACTGGAATCTTTTCAGCAAGAAGGTTCCAAAGCAGTTCACAGGATGCGATAAGATAGGTTTAACCACGAATTACAGAAGTCTTTCCAATATTGTCAAATTCAACAATTATCTTTTCTCTTCTTCAAATAGCGATAAATGGTTTGATGATGATTCAGACGAGCCTGGTTTCCTGGTTAATGCATACAGCAATTATCTGAAAGACAGAGGATGCCGCCCTGATTACTGTGAGGAGGTTATTGACATATACAAAAATTCGGCACAAAGAGTAAGGGAAAAATATAAAAAGGCCGAACAGCAAGGGGTTGTTGACATTATATGCTGTCCTCCAGACAAGAATGGCAACATAATGTCATCAGATGAGTTTATTCTCTATGATTTGGCAACCAAAATCAAAAGCTTGACAGAAGGAGAGAACCCTATTTATAAATTGGGGGACATTGCGGTTCTTTCACACAAGAATGAATACTGCAGCTATATCGCTGAGTTTTTGATAAAAAACGGTATTAGCATTGTATCCTGCGAAAGCCTGCTGGTCAGTTCAAATCTTTATGTATCCCTTCTGGTAGAAGCTTTAAGGAAAATAGACAACCCGTCCTCCACCGGCTTTGTAGCGCTGGCAAAAGTGTCTTCTGCAAAAATTAAAAATGCCCATTTGCTGGATGCGGATACTGCAGAAGGTGCCTTATATATCAAAAATCTTTTGACTGGCAAGACAATATATGAAATCTGCAAAGAAGTAATCAGGTTTTTTCTGCCGGAAATCAAAGGAAGCGACACTACTTTCCTGGATGCTTTCCTAGACAAGGTTCTGGAATACACTTTTTCATTTGGAACGAGCGTTTCCGGTTTCCTCAAATGGTGGGATGAAAATTCAGCCAAATTGTTTATCCCGGAACCTTCAGACAATGAATCTGTCAAGATAATGACAATGCATAAGGCAAAGGGCTTGGGATTTCTGGTGGTTTTTATTCCATTCCTGAGAGAGAAATTAGTTCCAGATGATGGAGAAAAGTGGTTCCTTCCGGACAATGGCAAGAATCTTCTTGGTTATACAGGCCCTCTTCTTTTGAATTTCAAGACCAGCAGTCTCAAGAACTCCATATTTGCAAATAACTATAAGAAAGAACAGATGGAAGGGTGTGTCGATAATCTTAATTTGGCTTATGTTTCTTTCACAAGGCCTAAAGAAAGATTATACATATATGCCAGCAGAAACAGAAAAGGTTGTCTTTCTACGGAAATAGGCGCTTTCTGCAGGTCTAACGGCAATCTGTTCAATACCCAAAAAGGCCGGATTGCAGCAGAAGATGTCAAAAATGGTATTTTAAAGGGAATCCAAGCTGACGACAGCAAAGCCCCGTTTGAATTTACGGAGTATATCATCGGAAATCCTCTGGAAAAATCCTATGCCAAGCTACACCCTGAGACCGGGATTGAATTGTATTGCGAGGAGGATGTCAATGCCGATGGTCTATCGTCATTGCTTGGTAATGAGATTCAAGTTTCTAAACTCAGGGGGTATGAAGAGGATGATGACAATGTGAGAAGGGGAGTGCTGTGGCATCAGCTCTATTCTATGATCGAGGAGGTTGGAGAAGGCGAGAATGGATTGGGAGAAGCGGTCGGGAAGGCTGTGGACAGGTTCCTGAAGAAGAATCCGGGTAGTTTGCTGGGGGATGATAAGGAAAAGCTTGTATCAGATGTCAGTTCAAAGATTTCCAGTATTGCTTCTCTTGGATGGTTTGATGCGGGCAAGAAGGTTATGAATGAAGTTTCCATATTGTCAGGTACCGATATGTGGAGGCCGGACAGGGTGCTTTTGCCTGCCGATGACAGCAAGGACTGGGCGCAGGTGGTGGACTACAAGTTCGGTTTGTACGAAAAAGATTCTCCAAAGCACCGTTCATATGTCAATCAGGTGAAAAACTATATGAAACTTCTCAGGGAAATGGGGTATTCAGATGTGAAAGGGTGGCTTTGGTATGTCCTTGAGGATAAAGTTGAGGAGGTTGAGGATGTTGAATAGGTTAAGGGCGAATTTTTAATAAATTGATACTCAGGCGATTGAAGTTTACGTTTTTGATAAAAGTAAAAACTTTTCGTCGGGGTGGGTAAATTTTACCGTTTGGTTTGGTAGAGGGTTGACGCGCTCATACTTTTGCCGTTGTTTTTTAGCGGCAGATTATGAAGCGCATATCAAAAAAGGTCCGGATTTGGGTTGGGTTGGCGGCGGTTATTCTGGCCGGTTCAACCCGTCTTAGCGGACAGAACTATTCAATTTCTACAAATGCGGCGGACTGGCTGGCTCTGGGCACAATAAATGTCCAGGGCTCGATGCCTGTTTCCAGGCACACAAGTCTTAGGGCCGGAGCCGCATACAATCCATTTACATTCGGAAGCGGGGAAAAGCAAAAGTATTTCCGCCGCGTGGAGCTGTCTTTCGGAGCCAGGTACTGGCCGTGGTTTGTGAACTCCGGCTGGTATCTCTACAGCTATGCTGCCTGGGCAAAATATGCCTGTGGAGGAATCTTTACCCATAAGGCCTACGAGGGCTATGCCTACGGCCTGAAGATGGGCGGAGGCTATGCCCTGATGCTGGACAAGGGGATTAACCTGGAGATGGGAATGGGAGGCTTTGCCGGGATGACAAATTATACCAGATACTCCTGTCCCAAGTGTGGACACAACGAGGGCAAGAAGGAGAAGTTTGTGGTGGCGCCGGCAGGTCTGCTTTTAGGTATCTCGTTTGTGTTCTGACAGTTATGAATAATAAGGTTAGTGTTGTAATACGGTTTGCGGGGGCCGCTGTCTTGGGGCTTTTGACAGTGTGTGTGTGCGTGGAATGCCGCAGCGGTCTAAGAGGGGACAACCAGAATTGCCTGAGGGTAACCATCGCTGATGCCCCGGGGAATGTGGATATGTCTCTTACGGAAGGAAACAGGGAGAGACTCGCAACCGTTTCCGAAGAGGAAGAAGAGCTTGTACTGAATGCCGAGGTTACTGAATCGGGAGGGGAAATTATGGCCCAGGGCAAGCTCTCGCCTCTAACGGTTACTGCGCTCCACCGCAACATTGCTGAGAGGGCAGGGAAGATAAGGCTAAGCTTCGATATGCACGTAAGCCCGGAACTCCTTGCCAGGGATAGGCAGCTGAGGATAGTGCCTAAGCTGATGAAAGACGGGGATACAGTGCTGATGGACAGGATATTCATAACGGGAGAGGGTTACAGGGCAGAGCAACTGAAGGGTTATGGTAGGTACAACAAATATTTTGCGTCCATAATCCCGGATTCCGTGGATTTCCTGAAGGCGTTCGGGTATCTGGGCCTGCTCAAGTACTTTACACGGAGGAATCTGGAAGACAGGGCTCTGGGAGAGTTCGGGGTAACGGAACAGGAAGCCATAGACTATTATATAAAGCACTATCTGGTAAAGCTGAACCGCAAGAGGAAAGACAGGCTGGAAGAGGTGTTCCGAAAGTGCGTGAAGGATCCGATAGACCGCCTGGGAATAAGGCTGGACACTGTTCTCCGCGATCTTTCCGGAGGGCTGGTTTACAGGTATGTGCAGGATCTTCCGGCAACAAGGGACATGCGCCGTCTGAAGATGTGCTTTCTGGGGAGCGTGCATACTTACGGGAACACTCTCTACCGTTTTACCGCTCCGGACACGCTTACATGGTACGTAAGTTCCCTTACCCAGATGGCAGACACCTCTGCGGTATACCGCAGGCATACCCTGGCCAGGGACGTGGAAGCCAGCACGATGGCGTTTATAGAATTTGAAAAGGGAAGCTGGGAGATAGACACGGCCCTCGGAAACAATGCAAGTGAGTTGAACCGCATACGCAGGGAATTCGATTCCTTGGCGGTAAGCCAAAGATTTACCGCAGACTCTGTAATTATCTGCGCATCCTGCTCTCCTGACGGCAGTTACAGGGTAAACCAGACTCTTTCCAGCAAAAGGGCGGAGGCGGTTATGGAATATTTTTCTTCTGCGATAGGGAAGAAAATCAGGATGCATACGGAACATATTCCGGAAAACTGGGACCTGCTGAAAGAGCATATAGTTTCCGACAGCAATATCGGTGACAAGGAGGCCGTTCTTGCCGTATTCAGGGAGGCCGATCCGGACAAAAGGGAGGAGCTGCTTTCCAAATGCACTGATTTCAGGTACATAAGGGAGAAGCTGTATCCTCTTCTGAGAAGAATAGACTTTACATTCCGTCTCCATCGCAGAATATACGATACCATTTCAACGGAGATTATAAGGGACGAGACTTACAGGGAAGGAATCAGGGCTCTTCTTGACAGGGATTTCAAGAAGGCGGTTGCTCTGCTGCGTCCGTATGCGGATATAAATACCTCTATAGCATACCTGTGCCTGGACTACAATGCATCTGCGCTGAGTGTACTTCTGGAACTGGAGAAAAACGCCAGGACAAATTATCTAATGGCCCTGGTTTACAGTAGGATAGGAGAAGATAAAAAGGCAAAGGAACATTATCGGGCTGCAATCGGGGAAGACCCTCGCCTCAGGTTCCGCTCTTCTCTGGATCCTGAAATGGAAAGGCTTATGGAACAAGTGGAATGAATGTTTAACCCAAATACTCAACAATTATGATCAAAAAACTGTTTTGTGCGGCTCTGATGGCATTGGCCGTAGCCGCTTGCAGCAAGGATGATGCTGCAAAAAGCGCTGAATTTCAGGAGAAGGCAACCATTCACCTGAATGTTTCTCCTTATGAAATCGTTACCAAGAATACAGATCCTAGACACGGTGAGAAAAAGTATCTGGATTCTGTGAGTGTCGTTGATGTTTTTGTCTTCAGGGAAGGAGGCGCTCTGGATGCCTATAAGCATTTCAGCATTAACTCCACCAGTGGAATGAACCTGTCAAATCTTCCTGTAGACGCCACAGTAGGAAACAAGACAATCTATGTTGTGGCGAACTCTAAGGAGACTTCATGGGCCGGAGTGGTTAGGGAGGAGAACTTCCTCAACCTTGTGGTTTCCCTGCAGAAAGAATATTTGCCTTATTTCACGATGACAGGCAAGGTTACTGTAAACGTTCAGAACGACCAGGTTGTAAACATTGTGCTCAAAAGACTTGTAGCCAAGGTTGTCGTAAAGGGCATCAAGACTGATTTTGCCGGAACTCCTTACGAGGGAATGAAGCTTAAATACGTAAAACTGTATCTCACCAACATTGCCGGAGCCAAGACCTATATGGGCGAGGATCCTTCCACAAAGGTTATCCTGAATTCCAAAGGATATTCTCAAGAAGATTATTCTGGCTGCCTGATGACCGCCATGTTTGCCGAGGGAGTTCCCGGCCTTGTGGGAGATGACGGCTATACCACTGTCCATCATTTCTACTGCTATGAAAACCTGATGGATACGGAGACCGATACCGACAGGTTTACCCGTCTTGTCCTTGAGGCTGAACTGGACGGAACCGTTTATTATTATCCGGTGGATATCAATCAGCCGGGTTACGGATGGACTTCTTCCGTAGGGCATAAGGGAGTAAAGAGAAATACCTGCTACACCTACACATTTACCATTACCGGCCCGGGTTCGGATGATCCTGAAAGCAAGATTACACTCAAGACCTTAACTCTGAACGCTTCTGTGGAAAACCTGGCTACTAGCCCGAATTATTCTGTTAGTTTCTGATGAGGAAAATCTTGTTGATATTATTCTCGGCGATGCCTCTTGTCTTCTCGGGATGCGATATCTGGGAAGACAGGGAGGCTTGCCCAAGGATATTGGCAGTTGACTGCAGTCTTCTGGAAGGCAAGGCTTTATATGCGGATATCTGGATATTCGGGCCACAGGAAGGCCTGATGTGCCGAACCCGCATCACCGAGCATGAGTTCTACAAGAGACAGATTTTTGAGGTCAAGAGCGGAAACTACAGATGCTATGTGTGGGCTAATCTGGGCGATGGAACCATAACCGCAGACATCAACACCCTGTCGGGGAAACTGTACAAGGCTGCGTCAAAGGAAGCGGATCCGTTGTTCGGATATGCCAAAAATGTGGAATTGTACAGAGATTCCGCTTTGGTCAGGGTTCAGCCGAGAAAGATGTTCATAGACGTGTACATAACATTCAACGGACTTAAGGCGGACGAAACGGCTCAGGTAGAACTCATTAGCCAGTACGGGGGATTCTGCCTGGACGGGGAGCCGCTGCCCCAGCAGGCCGTGTCCAATGCAGAAGGCATTTCTCCACTGCATTTGAGGATGACGCGTCCCGGAAGCCTGGAGGGTATAAAGCTGGAGGTTTCCTGTTTCAGGGACGGAAACCAGACTGTAAGTTCTGACTTTGAGCTTGGAGAGTATCTTGAACAGAACAATTATGACATTGTTTCTGACATGATCAAGGACATTTACATAACGATAGATGTGGCCAAGCTGAAAGCAGTGATAGGGACTCAGCCATTCGAGAATGTGCCTCCGGTTAACATCAACTACTGATCCTCTTCCCAGACGGCATCCACTAAGAAGCAGTTTTTGCCCCTGTAGGAGACAAGAGAGTCTTCCAGTACAGGTTCCACGGTATAGTTTCTGGAAGGTATTCCCATACGTTTCAGATAGTTGGAGAGGTTCTCGTTTCTGGTTTGCGCCAGGGAGAGAACCTTCTCCTTTTCTTCTTTCCTAAGGGCTTTTCTGAGGTTGAACCTCTGGCGGAAAGTGTAGTGGAACTCGTCCTTTTCCTTCATCGCTTCCACAATCTGATATAGCTTTCCGTATTCTTTTGTGGAAAAGTCTTCCTGCTCCAGGTCAATTTCCAGGTGGTCCAGGTCCTCGCCTTTTGCCAGCATTTTTCCCACGGCTCTAAACGGGGCTGCGGATACTTTGGTGAAGACATTGAGGAGAGCCTTGAAGACAGTTTTCCTGTAGGAGAAATCAGGGCTGTCCAGATTGCCCTTGACCGGAAGGCTGAGGTTCATCAGGCCCTTCTTGTTTGTAAGGGCATAGACTCCAAGCCTTACGGGAGCTTCATAGACTGGCTCTGTCCATCTTGACCGGCGGCTTACTTTCGGCTTGTAGATTTCTATCTGGTTGCTGCCCTCCAGATGGGCACCGATAATTGTGTTGCGGCTTTCCCATCGCAGAGTTCCACCCTCGATGCTGTTTCCAACATAGTATTTGGCATACGGAGTGAAGTCCTTTACGTTTATGTTGGATGCAGTGATGTCCAGATAGACGTTTTTCATTTTAACGAAGTCTGTAGTCCACTCGAACTCCACCTTTCCCGCTTTTCCGGCCACGGCGCTTCCAGTGAGGATGTTCATCTTGTCCAGGCGGAAATCATTGCAGGCAAGGCTTATTTCGCTGAGGCGGTACGAGAAGGATTCTTTGAGAGTATTGTCCTTGAAATCAACTTTGCCGTCGTGGACAGAAAGGCTGTCTATTATGAGTTTCATTTGCGGAGAGTCTTCTTCCCGCTGCTGCTCCTCATCCTTGATCAGCAGGCTGAAGTTGTCCGTGGAGTCTTTCATTATCTCGTAATAGGTCTGGGGAGTGGTGATTTCCAGAGACTTGAGATGTGCCAATCCTTTCCCGAGGCTGAAATCGGATATGGTGGCCTTCAGGCTTTCTGCGAAGAAAACGGGTTTTCTCCTTTCGTCTATTACCTTAAGGTCCTCCGCAATGAGATTTCCCCTGATGTCTGCATCGGCGATGTGCTGTGTCTTGCCGTGAACCTCCAGATGTCCGGATACCTTTCCCTTGCAGCGCTTGACATTGAGGAACTGCTGAAGGTATGGAGTAAGGCCGTCCGTGCCGAAGTCTTTAAGGCTTACGTTTACCGTAAAGCGGCTTCGGTCAGGATTGTAGCTTATGCGGCAGTCCATCTGTCCGCCCTCCTCAAACGATAGCACGGTTCCAACGTCCGTATTCTTTCCGCTGAGGTTGATCTTGGGGATTTCCAGGCTTATCCTGTTGAGGGTGAACTTGCTTCCGAGGGCTTTGTCGCGGTAGCGGATCTTGCCTTGGGAGAGGGCGATGTTCCTTATTTCCATCTTCCATCCGCTGTCTTCCGTGTCCTCTTTCAGATAGGTGTAAAGCTTGTCTTTTATATCGTCGAAATTGAATTTCTCCCCATCCTGCACTATGTTGATATACAGGGAGTCTATGCTTATACCCTTGATGTTTAGAATCCTGCTTGCTATAGGCTTCAGCCTTATGTTCCCTTCCAGGGAGGATAGGGAGAGAAAGTCCTCCTTGCCGTCTTTTTCCAGAATGTGAAGGTCTTTGACTCTCATTCTGGCGGTCAGTGGGTTTATGCTGAGGCTTCCTATGGAAACTTCCCTGCCAATCAACTCGTTTCCGTGCTTTTGTATGTAGTAGCGCGCAATGGTTCCGCTGAAAGCAAGCGACAGAACTGTCAGGGCAAAGGCGATTGCCAATGCCCACAGTAGTCCCTTGCGCAGTTTTCTGAAAAATCCGGCCATACAAATTGTTTTTCCTTTTGCAAAAATACGCTTTTGCTATCTTTGTACACAGCAAATATTATGCTATGAAAAGAGTTTACGATTTTCTGGCCGCCCTTTCCAGGAACAACAGCAAGGTCTGGTTCGATGCCCATAAGGACCGCTATCTGGAGGCAAAGAGGATTTTTGAGGACTTTACCGCGGAACTTATAGAGGAAGTGGCAAAGTGGGACGAGTATGTTTCCGCCTCAAAGCCAACCGTAAAGCAAAGCACATACAGAATCTACAGGGATCTCCGCTTTTCCAGGGACAAGAGCCCTTACAAGACACATATGGGAGCGTTTGTGGTTCCCGGGGGGAAGAAGGCTCCATACTGCGGTTATTATTTCCATCTGGAGCCGCCGCAGAAGAAAGGGCTTATAGGTGGCAATATGCTGTTCGTGGGACTGTATCAGCCTGATCCGAAGATAATTGCAAGTTTCAGGGACGAGGTCTCGGTTAATGGGGATCCTTTCCTGGAGGCAGTTGCAAAGGCAAAGGGATTTGGCCTGTATACTGAGGGTATGACAAGGAAGGTGCCGGCAGGGTTTGAAAACGTGGTGAAGGAGGAATGGAAAGAGCTCTTGAGAATGAAGGACGTTAACCTCACGATGGCGATGGACGAGAAATTCCTGTTTGCTCCTAATCTGTCCAAGCGGGTAGCCGCAAGGCTTAAGAGATGTAAGGACTTTTCATTCATTCTCAACCGTTGCGTTGACTATGCTTTGGAGGGCAATCTATGAAAACAAGGTGGCTGATAGCTTTGCTTTGCGCTGCGGTTGCGGCAGCGGTTGTTGTTGTATTTGTTACCCGCAGAAATATGAATAAGGAAGGACATTATGCCTTGTACATAGGCGGTTACGGCAAAGCCGCCGTAAAGTGCGTGTTCAACGCAAAGAATATGGAATACAGTATAAGCCAGGATTTCAAGGCAAAGAACCCGTCTTGGCTTCTGGCGGTCAATTCCCCAAAGAGAGTGTACGGCGTGAGTGAGAGCGGCGCCCGTTCCGGTGTGTGGGGCTATATGGACAATTCTCTGGACCAGAGTCTGGGAGAGGTGAAAGACGGTGGTGCTGATGCCTGTTATCTTGCATATTTCGACAATCATCTCCTTACTGCAGGCTATGGGAAGGGGAGTATAGGGGTATATCCTCTGGATACAGCAGGGAAGATTATGCAGCCATCCCAGATAGTGAATTTCCCTTCTGCCGGTGGAGTCTCAAGGCTTCATATGGTTAAGGTTCTGACCGTCCCTCAGTCTGGCGGCAATTATCTTCTTGTCACCGACAAGGGTTGCGACAGGATTTATTTCTTCCGCATCACCGAGACTGAAAAAGGACTGAGGCTCAAGCAGTGCGATTCAGCATTCATCTCTGTGCCAAAAGGTTATGGGCCAAGACATATGGAATTTTCCAAAGACTGCAAGTATATGTATCTGCTGTGCGAGACCAGCGGGACGATACTTGTCTATTCCGTAAAGGAGATAGACGGTAACATAATCCTTAACCAGATTCAGGAGGCGGTTTCAGACAAGAAGAAGGCTGGGGCAAGCGCTGACATCCATCTTTCCCCAGACGGAAAGTTCCTCTATTCTTCCAACCGCAGAGGCAAGGACGGCATAGCCATTTTCAAGACTGCAGAAGACGGCACTCTTACCAGGATTGCATACCAGGTTACGCTCCAGTGGCCGAGGAGTTTTGCCATTTCCCCGGACGGAGACTTCATGTTCGTGTGCTGCCAGAAGTACAAGGCCGTGCAGATATTCCGCATAGACAAGTCTTCCGGCTATCTGTCCAATACCGGAAAAATGATAATGTTCCCAGACCTGGAACCGTCCTGTATTCTTGTCAGAAATAACTAGAGGGCTTCACTCCACTTTTCGAACATACGGAGAGCGGTTTCATACTCGTTGCCGTATTGTCTTGGTGCATAGTTCTTTGGAGCGGTTATCCAGTTCCATTCCCATTGCCTGAGTTCAGAGTAGAAGGCATCTGCCTCGATGGCTTCCCTTCCTGATGTTCTCGGCAGGGCTTCTTCGTAGGCCTTATAGGTTTTCCAGCTGCCGTCCTCAAGCTTTTCCCTCAGCATAGCGTGGAACTTCTTCCATCGCGGAAGATAATAGTCCCTGATCAGGCCGCTCCATTCTCTCCAGGAATAGTCGAACAGATAGTTGGTTCCGCTTTCCCTGTCCGGGCCCCATTGGGTTACGAGCATAGACTGGTTATAGTCGTAAAGGGCTGCCTCTTCAGGGTTTGTGGCCCATTTGAGGGCCTTTTCCACCTGGTTCTCAAAGCTGTATTCACGGCGTGTTCCCACAAGAGTGTCGAGGTCTGAGAGAAGATCGTGGAACATCGTGGTGTATTTGTCATACTCGGCGATGTTGCCAGTGTTGAAAGCCTCTTCCACCTTTCCAAGGATCTTGTAGGCGAGGTTGCTCATATACTGCCTCTGGACATCCACGATGTCGAACCTTATGCCGTCTGTAGTGTCTGGAAGGCCTGAAAGTATGTCCATTACAATCAGCAGAGAGTCATTGTCGTACGGGAAGCTGAACGCTCCGCTAGGGCCGGATTTCTTTACGTGCAGAGCAGGTCTGGCTGCAACTGCGGAACTTCTCTCGGTGCCGTCCGTTCCTCTCTTATATGCAGTTCTGACAAGTAGTTCCAGTGCGCTTGTCGTATAGTCTGAGACATAGCCGTATCTGCCTGCGCTGTAGTCTTCTTCCCAAGCTTGCAGTTCTGCCTTTTCCTGCTTTAGCGGCATCTGGAGAGCCAGGTCGTAGTAGAGAGGATTCTGGCATATTCCTTCCATAAACACTCCGGTTCCGATTGCCTTTTCCCCGGCTTCTCTTGCCTTGAGGTACTGGTTTTCCGCCAGAGCCTTGACATCTCCGTGGAGCTTGATCCTGCCTCCGAAGTTGTGGAGGTTTCCGGCAAGGTAGCTGTAGCCCCAGAACCTTTCCTGCCCGTCTTTTCTCGGGGTGTAGTCAGGGTCTGCAAGGTCAAGGATTATCAGAGAGTCTTTTGGTATGGCGGTTACAATACCCTTGGTAGGAGTCCAGCCCTGCATTATCCAGTATTTGAAGTTGGGATCCGCTATCTTGTTGAGTTTCATGATAGAATGGGCTACATCGGCAAGATAGACGCTGTCCGTGGAAACAGGAGAACTCTCGTGGAACGGGTCTGCTGCATAGAAGCCGTGGAGGCCGTAGAGCTTGGCTTCCTCTTCGAAGAAAATCTTTCCGAAGTCCAGGAACAGGGAATCTGTCGGGTCCAGCTGATAAACCGGAGGGAATCCGCACCAGTCTTCCTTGGCCACGATTGTAGCGTTAGGGTAAAGATCCTTGAAGGCGGCCGGAACATTGCCTGCAAAGCCTTGCTGGATAGGGTGCATTCCGAGTTCTATCTCTCTTTGCGTCACCTTCTTGCCGAGTTCTATGTGGCTGTCTATCCAGGATTTTGGAAGCGGGCCAGCAAAGCTCTCTATGTTTCCCATCCACTGCCAGGCGAAGTATGCCGGGCCGCACAGGTACTGCCTGGCCTGAAGATCCGAGTAGCCGCATCTCAGCAAGGCATTGTACCACACCCCCTCAAGGCCCGTAACCTGGAGCGGCATGTTCACGCCGTTCATTGCCAGGAAGTCTATTGTCCACTGCCAGTCTTCCCAGTCCCACCAGGCGGCCGTGTAACTGAAGGAGCAATAGTTGAAGAACGAGCGGAACTCTCCGTTTATTTCTCCTTCTGTCCTTGCCGGAAGCGGCAAGGTGGCGGGCAACTCGATATGGTTTCCGCAATAGGAGAGGTTGACGTTGCACCATTTCCTCAGGTACTGGTAGTAGGCCACGCAGAGGGAGATGGTGGTGTTGCCCTCAAGCAGAATCTTACCATCGCGGGTATCATAGGCATATCGCTGAGGACCTTCTTCAGAGTTGATTTTCAGCGTAAAGGAAGATGAATAGCCGGGGGTTACTCTTTCTATAAGGGCAGAAACGGCTTTCTCTTTTCCGTCTTTCCAGTCTGACGGTTTGTTCCCGGTGCATGAAATCAAAAGAGCAGCGGCAATGATGGCTGCGGCTATATATCTTTTCATTTTATTCTTGATTTTCTTGATAGATTCTATAGTCTATTGTGCTGATTTTGCCCTTTTGAAAGGAAACCGTCACTTTCAGTTTGCTGAACGGGCGAATGGGATCGTCCAGCATCATCTTTGAGAGAGGGAAAATATCCCAGCAGTCTATGTCGAATTTCTCTTTGATCTTTGTAACCCTCTGGGTGAAAATGACCTGACGCTCAAATATCTTGATTTTCACTGATGTTGAAAGGCAGTCAGATAATTTGAAGCCGTTTTTGGCCATATTCTCCAGCGCATAATCGGCGATGAGGTTGAGATAGGGTGGGAGGGGATGAATCCTTGTCATCAGTTATATCGGTTTTTGCCGCCGTTTTTTGGCGAGTTGTCAAACATTCCTGTATAGTTCCTTATTATTTTTCCTTTACGGTCATAGACCTTTACGTTGTTCTCGAATCCGTATGGCCTCTTTTCGTCTCCGTGATAGAGAATCTTGATTTCGTATGAGACCTTATGGCCTTGTTTGACGGCATTTATGGCTTTTTTCTCCAGTTCCAGTATTTCTCCGCTGTTGAGGTCTCTTCTTTGCGGAACAAAGTTTATCTGCTCTGCCGGGCCGTCAAGTGCCTGAGGTATAAGGTGTCCGCAGTTGTCTCCGGAGACTCCGTCCTTGAACTTGACGGAATATTTCTGGGAACTCTGGTTCCTTCCCCTGGCCTTGAGTTTAAGGTCCGGGCAGTAAACTCTTTTAATCCTTCCCTTGCTGTCTGTATAATAACTGATGTTGTCCACGAGATAGAGGGCGGAAGGGAGATGGACGGAGTTAAGAAGCATATTCACATACACTTCCTTGCCATTCTTGGATTTTCTTCCGGCATCGGCGATGATCATATCCTCGCTCACTAGACCGCAGAATTGACCTCTGTTGTCAAAGGCCGCTACCCATCTCCTGCTCCTGGCCCTGGCGGGAACCCGGGAAAGCAGATTGCCGGCCTTGCGGATGGCGGAAGTGTCTCTTTCGGAGATCATACGGCTTATGTCCAGGAATTTGAACTTGTTGAAGTCTACATTGTAGTATTTGTGCCGGCAGGCATCTTTCCACCAGTTTTCCAGTTTGGAGGATCTTTCCAGAACCGTACCCCTGAATGGAGTGTAGGATGCCAGGACCAGAGGCAGCAGTATGGCCGCCAGCAATGAAAATATTGGCGCTCTTTTCATAACTTCTACAAATTTAGGTATTTTTGCAGAAAATGACTGAATATGGAAAGGGTCGATTTCTATAAGCTCAGGCGAGTGTTCGGGAAAAGGAGCAACTTTCTGGTCCTGGGCATAGCCCTGGTCGTGATGATGATATTCTATCCGGTTGACGGAAAGTTCAGGTACCAGTACAAGAAAGGCTCTCCGTGGCTTTACGAGACTCTGATATCTCCTATAGACTTCCCTCTGCTTAAAACCCAGCAGGAACTTGCCGAGGAAAGGAACCGTGCTGCCGAATCAATGATCCAGTACTTCCGCTCGGATGATGGAGTAAAAAGCCAGGTGCTCACCGATTTTTCCGGCAAATGCCTCTCGGACAGCGTGCCCGCCGCAATAAGGGATGCCGTAACCGAGTCTTTGGTAAAGGTTTACAATATGGGAGTGCTGCCGGAAAGAACCCTTACGGACAAGACCGTTTTCATACAGAGAGGCAGGAACGCCCTGCCTGAAATAGAGAAAGACCTCTACACTCCGTCAAAGGCCCTTAAACTAGTCCGTTCGGACCTTAAATACGCACTGCCTCACATCAATCCGGATTCCCTGATGGATGCGCTGGATATTGCCACGCTACTCGTTCCAAACCTGGCATTCGACCAGAACACAACGGAAGAGTTGCACCACAAGGCGGCAGATTATATATCGCCTACCAAGGGAATGGTTTATGCCGGAGAGCATATAGTGACTGAAGGGGAGACCGTTACCGCAGAAATCGCCGAGATACTGGATTCCTTCAAAGCGGAATATCAGAAGAGCGTAGGCTATTCCGGAAATCTGCTTCTTCTGCATCTTGGGCACGCCCTCATCATAATCATACTTCTGATTATGGTTTATGTGGCCGTTTATTTTTCCGATCCGGATGTGCTCAGGCACCAGAACGAGTTCAACTTCGTGATTTTCATCCTTTGCCTGAACTTTGTGGTGATAATGCTGGTCAGGAAGATTGCCCCGGAGTTCCTCTATCTGGTACCGTTTGCGGTTATTGTGCTGTATCTTAGCGCATTCCTGTATAACAGGGTGGTGCTTCCGGTTTATCTTGTGGCTATGATGCCGCTGCTTCTGATTTCCGAAAACGGCGTGGAATTGTTTACCATAGCCGCGGCGGCAGGATGCATTGCCTTTGTTTCATTCTCCCTGTACGAGAGGGGATGGCTGCAGTTCATAAACACCATCTACATATTCATCGTCTGTGTAATTGTCCATATAGGATTCAAGCTTATAGCGGACGGAACAATCTTCCCGCTGGAGAGCAAGATATATCTTTACCTGTTCATAGCCAGCATATTGGTGGTGATCATCTATCCGTTTGTCTTCCTTATGGAGAAGGTGTTCTATATGGTCTCCATTTCCACCCTGAAGGATCTGTCGGATACGGAAAACGCTCTTCTGGAGGAACTGTCCGCCAAGGCTCCGGGAACATTCCAGCATTCGCTTCAGGTGGCCAACCTGGCTGAGAGGGCGGTGGTGGCAATCGGAGGAAACCCGAGAATCGCCAGGGCCGGCGCCCTCTATCACGATATCGGAAAGATGAGCAACCCGCAGGCATTCATCGAGAACGCAACCCCTGGTGTGGATTTGCACAAGGACTTGTCTCCGATGGAAAGCGCACAGCTGATAATCAAGCACGTGGAAGACGGAATCACCCTTGCCGAGAAGAACAGGCTTCCGAAACTGGTGCAGGATTTCATACTTTCTCACCACGGCCATTCCATGACCGAGTTCTTCTACAACGTTTACTGCAACGGTGGGGGAGACCCTCAGAACAAGGCGATGTTCACCTACAAGGGCAATCTGCCTGTTTCCAAGGAAGAAGTTGTGGTTATGATCGCCGATGCGGTTGAGGCTGCTTCCCGCTCCCTGAAAGAGTATTCTGAAGAGAGCATCGCGGCTCTTGTGGACAGCGTGGTGGCCAAGAGAATTGCAGGAAACCAGCTCATCCGTTCAGACGTGACGTTCCGTAACTTGAATACCATCAAGGCGGTTATGAAACGCCAGATCAAGGAAATTTATCACGCCAGGATTGCCTATCCGAAGATAAAGGCCTAAGACAGCCTCCTTCGCCTCGTGAATATGCCGATAAGGAAGAATGCCGCTGAAATCCAGCAGCATACAAGTCCTGTAATATCTCCGTACTTTACAAATGGAGTAATCTCGGTATTAGGGTGGACGCTGCCTCTGATGGCATATTCTTCCCACCAAGGGGATGGCTGGAGAATGTCTCCCCTCTGGTTCACGATTGCGGAGGTTCCGGTGTTGGCGCTGCGGGCAATGTCTCTTCTTGTCTCAATTGCTCTCAGCGATGCGTAGTGCAGGTGCTGGATATGGCCGCTGGTGTTTTTCCACCATCCGTCGTTGGTGATTATCGTCATCAGGTCCGCTCCATCATCCTTAATATAATCTCTGAAGAAATTAGGGAATACTGATTCATAGCAGACGGCGCTTCCGATTTTGTGGCCGTCATCTGTGATGAAAAGGCCTCTGTAGCTCTGGATTCCGAAGTTTCCGAACCCTCCCCCAAGGTCAAGCCCCAGGAAGCCCAGAACGCTTGTATTTCCAATATATGGAACGGTTTCAGCCATAACAACCAGCTTGGATTTGTGGTAGAAACTCAGCGTGCTGTCTTTTCCGGCGAATACGGCCGTGTTGAACAGGTCGTACCAGGAATACCCACCCATAGGCCTGGCTGAACGGGTAGGCCTGTCTGCTTCCGGATAGATGAGCTGGGTTACGGCCCCGAAAATGAAATTGACGTTGCTGGAACGTGCAAAAAGCCTTATGCTGTCCAGGGTAGGACATCCGGCAGGGGCGTTTTCCAAGATGCTTCCGGCGGTGCGGGATGGGTTGAAGAATGTTTCCGGGGCAACAACCAGGAATGTGGAGTCAGTAACGTTGGCTTTTGCCAGCCCCAGAAGAATTTCATCCTGCTGCTTTTGAGTTTTGCCTCCGAACTTGTCCTGGTATGGATCTATGTTTGGCTGAAGGATTACCACCTCCTTTGCAGATGCCGGATTAAACGCTTCTATTTTCTTTCCGTATTCGGCATATCTGATGTGGGAGAGGACAATTGGAACCGCAATCAGAAGGGTTGCACCGAGGGCCCACCATCCGGCCTTGCGCCTTTCGGCGACATTAAGAAGTGTTTTGAAAATCAGGCCGTTTGCAAGCAGAATCCAGAAAGGTCCGGCTGTGGAACCTGTCACCTCGTACCACTGGATGTGCTTTATGCTTTGGGCAAAGCTGTTGCCCAGGTTAAGCCACGGCCAGGTAACCTGCCACCCCTGGTAAAGATGCTCCCACGCGCACCAGAAGGCCGCAAGTGCCAGGTAGGGGAAGAATCCTGAGAATCTTTGCCTGAGAAACCTGAATAGGCGGAAAATCACGGCCATTTGAAGGGCATTCAGGATTATCGCCGCGACAGATCCTGCCGGAGTGGCGTACCAGATCCACCAGGTGGCGACAATGTTCCAGAGAAGGAATCCCGAGTAATAGCACAGCCCGAAATGCCTTATGCCGTTTTCCGTGGCTATCCTTTCCGCGGCAAGCAGCGGAAGGAAGGCTACAAGGCTTACAAGACCGCAATGTGGGTATATGTAAGGTATGGCGAGGAGGAGCCCCGATATAAGGCTCAGGATCCAAAGTTTTCCCAGGCTATTTTTTTTCATCACTCAAAAATAGTAAATTTGCGCCTTGTTATGCACAACGAGATGCTGGAAGTTTTCCTTAAGGGACTGATAGTGGGCGTGGGGGCGTCGATTCCTCTTGGCCCGGTGGGAGTCCTGTGTATCCAGAAGACCATAAGCAAAGGCCGTTTCGCAGGCTTTTTCACCGGTCTGGGAGCTTCCATCTCTGATACCTTCTATTCCGCCCTTTCCCTTCTCGGTCTGTTTATGGTGGACAGTTTCCTGGACCAGTACAAGGCCTGGGTGCTTCTTTTCGGCGGTATTGTAATTGCGTTTATCGGAATTAGGGTTTACCGCAGCAATCCGGTTAAGCAGATCAAGCAGAAACAGGGGAACGGCAGCAGAATCAAGGATATGCTGGAATCCCTTGCCATCACCATCACAAATCCTGGATCTATCTTCCTGATTTTCGCGATGATGGCGGCTGTAAGGCTGGATGTTTCCTCATATACTCTGGAGACGGCTCCTGTGGCAGTTAGGATTCTTCTGCTGGCGATATTCCTCGGAACTGCTCTCTGGTGGTTCTTCCTGACATCCCTGGTAAGCATTTTCCGCAAGAAATTCCGCCTCAAGCAGCTTATCGTGATAAACAGGATTTCCGGAATCGTGATTATTCTGCTGGGCATACTGAGTTTTGGAGAAGGACTCTTCAAACTGATACTTCAGTATGTGATAAAGTAGTGGAGGTGAGCGGAGTCGAACCGCTGTCCAATCAGGCCGCCAACCGGTTTTCTACGTGCGTATCTCCGGTTTGTTTTTCGTCCCAGGCCCCGCCCCGGAGCGGGCAAGTCCAAAGCTTATCCTTTAAATCTTAGGAGGACTTAAAGGAGTCGTCCTCCGCATTCTTCTTTAGATGATACCCCGTATGCCAGGTCCAAGAAGACGGAAAACCTGGCGGGATACTCGTCCGAAGCACCTTGTGCCTCAAGGATTAAGCGCTGTCAGCTTGGCTGATTACGCAGCGAGTGCATAGTTGTTGTTGCCAATTAATGGCTGAAAGTCATTGGTTAACGGGTGCGGCTTCCAACGCCCGGCACGCTTGCCGACCAACTGATCTGATGTCAAAACCAGAACACCCCCGGCATAAATGGGACGCAAATATACAAATTATTCTGAAGCCTCGTCAACCAGATACAGAAGGTTCTTGAAAACGATTCCGCAGTGCTCGCTGAGGCCTACCTCGCAGGTGCGGCTGGTGGCGTAGCCTTCCGTGCATCCCTCAACCTGTCTGCGGAGGTCTCTAAGGCCCCATTCGTTGAGCTCTGGAGTGAAGAATCCCTTGTCTCCCGCAAAGCCGCAGCAGTTGGTGTCCATAACCTTCACCTTCTTTGCGCACTGCTTTGCTATCTCAACGATGGTAGTGTCAACTCCAAGTTTCTTGGATGTGCAGACAGCAAAAACGGCCACGCTCTTGTCGAGTTTCTTGATGTTGAGGTTAGGCAAAAGGTAGAGTTTTGCGAACTCTGCAGGTTCGTATAGAGTGAGCTTGTCCCCGAAATTGGATTTCATGGTGTAGAGGCAAGGCGTCATGTCGCAGACGATTGGCAGAGTGCCTCCTTCGGAAGCTTTTGTAAGCTCTTCCAGAAGATGGTCGCTGAGCATCTTGCCGGCCTTTACATATCCCTTGCTGGAGAAGGCCATTCCGCAGCAGAGTTTCTTGAGGTTTGCCGGGTAGACCACCTCGTATCCGGCCTTGCGGATGAGTTTGTCCATTAGGCTGGTAAGGCTGAGGGCCTTGCGGTATTCCTTGCCGTTGCCCATCGAGCGGGTGAGGCAACTAGGGAAATAAACCACCTTTCCTTTACTCGGCGACGGAATCCTGGACAGATCCGTTCCCTCCAGTATTGCCTTGGATATCTTGCGGTTGCCCTTAGGGAAGTTGGCGTTCCACTTTGGAATCAGGCCGCAGGTGGCCCATCTTGCGAATTGGGCCATAGGCTTCATAACGGTCTTGCCTACTGTTCTGCGTATGCCGTAGGACATGTTCCAGGCAGCTCTCATTCCCCAGACGGCTCTGTCCCAGTGGGCTGCAAGGTTGGCTGCCTTGTCTTCCTGCTTCTGGGTGTGGTTTTGGTGGCGGAGTTCCTTGGTGAGCTTTCCGTTATCCACCTTGACCGGGCAGGCAACGGCGCAAAGGCTGTCGGTTGCGCAGGTCTCGTCTCCCAGATACTTGTACTCCTTCTTCATCAGGGCCAGGTCCGCAGGATTTGATCCTGTCTTTTCCAGCCTTGTCATTTCCCTGTAGGAAACCACCCTCTGCCTTGGAGAGAAGGTCAGGCCCTCCGATACGCAGTTCTTTTCGCAGAAGCCGCATTCCATGCAGCGGTCTATTTCCGGACTTGTCTGAGGGCAAGGTTTCAGGTTCTTTATATGTGCCTGAGGGTCATCGTTGAGGATGACTCCTGGATTAAGTATTCCCTTAGGGTCTATGAGATTCTTGATTTCCTTCATCAGGCCGTATGCCTGCTGTCCCCATTCCAGTTCCACAAACGGGGCCATGTTCCTTCCTGTTCCGTGCTCTGCTTTGAGCGATCCGTCATACTTGTCTACAACCAGATGGCATACATCGTCCATGAAATGAGCGTATTTGCTAACTTCTTCAGGGCTCTGGAAATCCTGGTTGAACATGAAGTGGAGGTTTCCGGCAAGGGCGTGTCCGAAGATTACGGCATCGGAGTATCCGTCCTTGTCAAAGAGCTCCCTGAGGTCGGTGACAGCATCCGCAAGTCTTGGCACCTCAAAGCAAACATCCTCTATAATGGCGGTGGTTCCGGCCTTTCTCATTCCGGCAACGGTAGGGAGGCATTCCTTTCTTACTTTCCATAGCGTGGCCCTTTCCTTTTCGTCCATTGTGAACGAGAACGGCAGGACGGTCTGGAACGGAGAAAGAGCCTCCGTTATTCTCTTGACCTTTCCCAGCAGCGATGGCTTGTCCTCTTCCGTAATTTCCACCAGCAGGCCGCAGGCTCCGTCCGGCAAAGTCTTAAGATACTCAGGAACTCCGTCCGCGTTTTCCACGCTTCGGATGGAGGACCTGTCTATCAGTTCCACTGCGCTTACCGGCATCTGTTTCAGGACCTGGACAGCGCTGCAGGCTTCCCTGATTGTAGGGAAAATTACAAGCGCCAGTGCTTTGAACTTGTTGTCATCCACCGTGTTGTAGGTAATGCTGGAGATGAAAGCGAGAGTTCCTTCGGATCCTATAATCAGGTGCTTGAGTATGTCTATTCCGTCCTTGTAGTCCACAAAGGCGTTCAGGCTGTAGCCCGTTGTGTTCTTGATTTTGTATTTCCTCTCGATTCTTTCCTTGAGGACCGGATCCGCTTCTATTCTCTTTGCAATATTCTCCAGTCCTTCAACAATATGGGAGTGGGTGTGGCGGAACCGTTTTACCGATGATATGTCCGCTGTATCCAGATCTGTTCCGTCAGGAAGTATGATGTTTATGTCCGCGATGGTCTTGTAGGAGTTCTGGCTTGTTCCGCAGCACATTCCGCTGGCGTTGTTGGCCGCAATTCCTCCGATCATCGCGGAGTCAATTGATGCAGGGTCTGGCCCTATCTTTTTTCCGAAGCGCGTGAGCAGGCGGTTTGCCATCGCCCCCCAGATACCAGGAGCAAGGCGGATTTGCTCTCCCCTTACAGATATGCTGTAGCCTCTGAATCCGTGGGTGGCAATCACCAGCACGGAGTCTGATATGGACTGGCCGCTCAGCGATGTTCCTGCAGCCCTGAAGGTTACGGGGATATCCATCTCTTGCGCCGCCATCATTATCTGCCTTAC
>JAFYZX010000005.1 GCA_017548505.1 Bacteroidales bacterium
CTCTCACCTGGCAGACCACGCCACTTATGGATCCGGCACTATAACAATCGAGTACACTGCAACTTTAAGCCGTTCACAGAAGAAGAACATAGTTCCTCCGCAGGTAATGTCCGCTTCCTACAGCAACTAATTATCCGTCTGCTTTCTTTTGATAGTTCCGTCCTCGGCGATGGACAATTTTGAATCCTTTACGTCTTCCTTTGTGAGGGTGGCGATTTCCTTTGCCACCAGATTGTTAGGATCAGTCTTAGGCCCTTTCATAGTCTGCTGGAGGAAGGAGTGGATCTTGCCGTCGATGAACTTTCCGTCAGAATCGATTCTTATCCTTACAAGCGGTGCGTAGCCGGTAAGTCCGCCCACGCCCATTCCGGCGGTGCAGAAGTTGCCGAGGCTGTAGGCGATGAAACGGTCTTTGTAGAGTTCAATGGCTCTGACTACGTGCGGTCCGTGTCCGTAGATTATGTCCGCTCCGCAGTCTATTGCAAAGTGGGCGAAATCCCTGAGGAAGCCTCTCTCGTCTCCGTAGAACATCTCCGAGCCGTAAGGCAGATGCCTTGCTGCGGAACCCTCTCTTCCGCCATGGAAAGAAAGAATCACAATATCACAATGCTTTTCTTCCTTCAGCGTCTTGATAATCCTTCTGACTGTGGCGGTATCTCTTGTCCTGAGGCTATAGTCCTCATGCCCGAATGCGCTGAATCCTACAAGGATAGTGTCTCCGTTAGGGGTTTCGAACAGTTTCGTGCAATATTCCCGGTGCGGATGCTGGCCCTTCGGGTCTTTGGCCCCGGCATAGCCAAGTCCCGCCTTCTCGAGGTTCTCTTCCGTCTGTGTCATCGCCTCCTCGAAGAAGTCGTAGATGTGGTTGTTGGCAATGCCCACGAAATCGAATCCGGCATCCAGAAGATGCTGCGTGTATCGCGGAGGCATCATAAACATGAATGCCATCGGGGCACCCAGGTTTTTCCTTGGCTTTCCGCTGGTTGCGATGGTTCCCTCAAGGTTTCCGCAGGTTATGTCTGCGGTTTTCAGAAGGTCTCTTACATCGTCGAAAATATGCTTACCGTCCTCGGCAGGAAGCCTGTTGCCGGGGAAAGTATTTCCCATCATAATGTCTCCCACAACGGCAACCGTAAGGGTATCGGGCTCTTTTTCTATTGTAACGGGCTGTTCAACAGGCTTGGACTGAGTGCTTTTGCAGGAGCAGGAAAAGGCCATGCACAGTACCGTGCAAAGAAGCCAGGCGTGATTTCTCATAGTTTTCTTAAATTTGTCTTTACAAATATCGCGATAATAATAAAACAACATATTTGAATCATGAAGAAATTATTCTGTTTGGCAGCGGCCGTTTTCTCTTGCCTTTTGGTGGCTGCGCAGGGAACCAGGCTTGAGCATTCCACCCCTGAACTGATGGGTATGTCTTCCCAGAGGCTTTCCGCAATAGACAATGTTATTGAAGAGGCTATCAAGGACACTCTGATTCCCGGAGCTGTAGTCTGCGTGGTCAGAAAAGACAAGGTTGTCTTCCTGAAGGCATACGGCAACAAGGCGATTTATCCGAAGAAGGAGAAGATGACGGAGAACACAGTCTTTGACCTGGCATCCTGCAGCAAGTGCGTTGGGACAACTCTGAGTTTCATGCAGCTGATAGAGCAGGGAAAGGTCCGGCTGATAGACAGGGTAGATATGTATATCCCGGACTTTGAGCCATACGTGGATGAGGATGGCAATAAGGTAAATATCAGGATAATAGACCTTCTGACGCACACAAGCGGCCTTCCTGCTTACGTGAATCCTTCCGTTATTGAGGAGAAATACGGAAAGGCTGATGCCAAGAATCTTCTGGACTGGATATGCCATTGCAAGAGGATCTACAGGCCTGCAAAAGGACACGTGTACAGCTGCCTTAACTTCATCACCCTGCAGAATATTCTTCAGAAAATTACAGGAGAGAAACTCCAGGATTACGCACAGGAGAACGTTTTTGACCGCCTCGGCCTGAAGTACACCACATATTCTCCAAAACTTCAGAAAAAGAAGGATATCATGAAGCTGGTCGCTCCTACAGAAAAGCAGCCTGACGGAAAATGTCTTCTCGGCGAGGTTCACGATCCTTTGGCAAGGGTTTGCGGCAATGGAAATTCCGGCAATGCGGGAGTGTTCTCAAACGCTGAGGACCTTGCAGTTATCTGCGCTGCGCTTCTGAACGGCGGAGAGTATGACGGAAAGAGGATTCTCGGACCTCTTACCGTCAATGCGATGAGAACCGTTCCAAGAGAAGTCCGCCAGTTCGGACGCACCCTGGGCTGGGACAACGATGTGCATTACTACACCGCCGGAGACCTTTTCTCTGCAGAGACTTACGGCCACACAGGCTACACAGGCCCTTCAATCGTGATTGATCCGCAGACAAAGACCGCAGTTATTATACTTGCAAACAGGGTACACCCTTATGACACGGGAAATATGGCTCCTGTAAGGGCCAAGGTTTCCACCGTGGTGGCCGGCTCCATACTTATGCCGAGCCTATAACAGCATGTCCGCCAGGGCTATGGCGGCAACTGCCTCAGCAATTACAGGGCATCGGAGAGCAATGCACGCATCGTGACGGCCTCCGATGCTCAGTTTTTCTATCCTGCCGGTTTTGAAATTGAAGGTTTCCTGAGGCTTGGCGATGCTTGCAGCAGGCCTGATATCCAGAGTAAATATTATTGGATTTCCGTTGGACAGACCACCGTTGATTCCGCCGCTGTGGTTGGTGGCGGTTGTGCCTTTTTCGTCTATAATGGCATCGTTGAATACCGAGCCCTTGAAAGAAGAGGACTTGTCTCCGAAGCGGATACCCTTGACTCCCGGGATTGAGAAAGCAAGGTGGGCAATCTGTGATTC
Source organism: Bacteroidales bacterium (assembly GCA_017548505.1). Lineage (GTDB taxonomy): Bacteria > Bacteroidota > Bacteroidia > Bacteroidales > UBA932 > Egerieousia. The sequence goes on from JAFYZX010000005.1 coordinate 2,890, forward strand.
GATGGAGTTAAAGAACGGCTCTCCCTTTCCGGCAGGAACGCCGGTAATCGTGCAGGTGATTTCTCCGCCGATGGAATCTCCTTCTGCCTTAACGATGTGGATTATATCCTCCCATTTGGCGGAATCATTTTCTCCTCCAATGGAAGATATTTCTGCGTGGAAGGTTATGCCGAGTCCCGCATCAAGGAGCATTTTCTTTGCTATGACTCCCGCCGCAACAAGCGGGAGGGTCATCCTTCCGGAAAACATCCCGCCTCCGCGTATATCGTTGAATCCCTTGAACTTTACTGATGCGGCAAAGTCTGATCGGGATGGCCTCGGATGATTTTTAAATGCGCTATAGTCTTTGGAAATCTGGTTTTTGTTTTCAAACAGAATGGTTAGCGGAGCGCCTGTGGTTACTCCTTCCAAAAGCCCCGAAGCCAAGATTGGAATATCTTCTTCCTGGCGGGCGGTAACACCTTCTGCAAGATTCGGAAATTCTCCCTTCTTTCTTCTTTCCGTATCTTGAGTGAAGTCTTCTTCAGATATTTTTATTCCCGGAGTAACACCATCTATAACGATACCGGTATAAGGGCCGTGGCTTTCTCCGAACAGGGTGATTCTGAAATTCTTGCCGTATGTATTCATAAGTATTTATGTTTTCTGGGTGTTAAACTGAAGCCTTTCCACAAAAGTAGGGAAAGATTTTCCGATGCATTCTATATCGTCGAGGAAAACTTCCGCCGGCTTTGCGTTGAAACAGTTCCTCAGCATTGCACAGATTATTATTGCCATCGCGATCCTGTGGTCGTTGTGTGAGGAGCAGAAAATTTTGTCTTCTCCGTCAAGGGCCTTTCCGCCGTTTCCCTCCACCACGAGTTCATAGTCTTCTATATGGAGGTGATATCCCATTCTGCTGAATTCCAAGAGTATGGACTCTGCCCGGTTGCTTTCCTTGTTCACAAGCCGGTGGACTCCCTTTATGCGGCTTGTCCCGTTGCAGTAAACAGCCAGAGTTGTCAGGATAGGGAAGAGATCGGGACAATCTGTGGCATCGAAACTGAAAGCCTTAAGATGGTCTGCTTCTACCGTTATGTTTGAAAGATTCTGGTAATACTGCTTGCGGGTGTCGTACCTGTAGTCAGATACTGTTACGAATTCGCTTCTGTCTGTTTTTTCTGTTTTAATACTTACTCCGCATTGGGATAGAACTTCCAATATACTTTCGTCTGCCTGGGAAGAATACGGGTGCATTTTCTTCACGGTGAGTTTTCCACAAATACTTCCGAGGACAAGGAAATTGGCTGCTCCGCTCCAGTCGCTTTCCAGGAACATGTCTACCGGAGAATAGCCCTGGCGGCCCTCTATGTTAAAATGCAGAGTGCGGCCTTCCCTTTCATATTCAAGCCTGATTCCAAAAGCCATCAACACTTTGACAGTAAGGTCTATGTAAGGAATGCTTGATGCTTCTTCAACGGTTAGGCCAGTATCGTGGTGAAGCAGCGGAAGCACCATAAGAAGCCCCGTAACGGTCTGGGACGTGTCTTTGCCGGAAATGGTAAAAGTCTTGCGGAAAGATGCTCCGCTAAGAGTTACCGGAATGGTGGTTCCTTTCAGGGTATTTGTACCCAGGCATTTTACTCCAGCCGTTTTCAGGGACTGGATATCTGAAGAGAGGTTCCTTCCGGCCAGAGAGCCGCTGCCTGTAACGGTAATCCTGGAGGAGATAACAGTACGGTTCCTTAAGCTTGAGGCGTAGGCGCATACCGGAAGAAGCATCCTCAGAAGCAGTGCGCTCTGTCCGGCCTCCGCCGTTTGAAAAGATTTCCATTTGGCGATGCCTGCACTTCTGATTATCAGCATCTTTTCTCCACGGGCGCTGTTGCCGTCGCGGGTGGCCTTGACCAAGCATCCGCACCTTCGGACAAAAGCAATGGCTGCCTTTATGTCTTCGCAAGGCTCAAAGTTTCTCAGAACACATTGTCCGTTGGTGATGGCGGCAGCGAGAATAGCCCTTTGCACAATGCTTTTGGAGCAAGGAACACAAACGCAAGCGTGTTTTTTCCGGGAGAACAGGCCGCTTTGCGAAATGTCGCCAATACGGAAAGTGGCAGGGACTTCTCTTGCCATCTCTTCATAACTGGACTGGCCCGGTGCCGTAGCCTTGCCGGCCGAGGCGTAAGAAACTGGAGATCCAAGACTTAGGCAAGCCAGTCTGGTCCACCTTCCCGCTTCTCCCTGGGCAAATGCTATTAGGCGCTCCCTTTCTATCACATCGCTGAAATAAAGCCTAAGCACTCTTGAAGCCTCTTCCAGGTTTTTTGCCGTTGGAGCAACCTTTACAATGTCCGCCCCTTTTTTCTTACAGTCTTCAACGATATCTACAAGTTCTTCAAGAGATGGTGTCGAATCTGAATGCCAGCTGATTATAAGTTTTGTGCCTGGCTGTTTTGCAATGGCCTTCCTGACCTTTGAAAGATAGGGCGCAGGAACGCCAAGATCAAGGTCCACGGCCCAGACTCCTTTTTTTATTGCAAGAAGCGTCTGCTCCAGAGATGTCTTTTTACCGGTTTCTGAAAATCTGTAAGTGAAAATGACATTTGTATTAAGATCCAGCAATTCCTCCACTTCTTTCAGGGACAGGCCGCATAGGTCTCCCCTTATTTCGCAGAAGGAGTACAGGGAAAGAAGTTCCCTGCATTTTCCGAAAACCTTTTCTCCTATGCTGGCGCAGATTTTCATTCTCAGATAACAAGACGGCCACAGGCTTTCCTCAGGTCAGAGGCCGTAATTAAATAACGTGCAACATTTCCGATTCCAAGCGGAAGAATCAGCGTGAGGATTTCTCCCGAAGCTTTTTTGTCTTGCTGCATTGTGTTGAATATCTTGGAGAAACTTACTCCAAAGGAAGTTTTAAGACCGACACTGTGGAAGTCTTCAGAAAGTTCTGAGGCAAGGCTTTTGGGGCATATTCCCATTATGGCCGCAGCCTTGGCGCTGGCTACGATTCCGGCGGCGACCGCTTCTCCGTGAAGGATCTTTCTATGGTTTGCAGCAGCCCAACCCTCAAGAGCGTGGGCGAAAGTGTGCCCAAGATTCAGAACCATTCTTTCTCCATGATCCCTTTCGTCTTTTTTCACGACTTCCATTTTCAATCTGGCACATTCCCTTACAAGTCTTTCCAGCAGCCTCTCTTCTTTTTCAGAAGGATTCCTGTGGTTGTATGATTTGAAAAATGAAACACAGAAAGCATAAAGATCAGGACTGAAAATCAGAAATGTCTTGAGCATCTCCGCGATGCCTTCCGTAAACACCCGTCTCTGCAGAGTCCTGAAGAATACCGGAGACTGGAACACCCATTCAGGCTGGGTGATGGTTCCAATCATATTTTTGACTCTCAGGTGATTGACACCGTTCTTTCCTCCAAGAGCCGCGTCTGCCGAAGACAGCAGCGTGGTTGGAACCAGGCCGAATCGGACACCTCTCTTGTAGACAGAAGCGACGAAGCCGGCCAGGTCTGTGGTTACCCCTCCGCCGGCTCCGATAATAAAGCAATCCCTGTCTGCCTTGTTTTCCATAAGCCAGGAGCAGATATGGGCAGCCGTGCCTAAAGTTTTGGAAGATTCTAAGGCGCGAAGGGGAAAAATCTTCCAATTCTTCATCGCGGAGAAATAATCTTCCACTTTATTATCAATAATTGCAAAAACTCCGCTATTTGCAGGGATAAGTTCAGTTAACTTATTGATATCTTTGCCTGTATATAACTTCATGATATGATAATGGCTTGTGACAGATAGGCAAATATAGCAAAAATTACCCACAAAAGAAAGGGTTTTTCAGGCCATTTATAAAACATTATGTTAAATTTCAGTTACAAATTGTATCAACTTAACAAAAAAGATTTACCTTTGCACTCGGTTATAGTGTGTGTGTTATCCTGCTTTGAAAGAAGCGGGAATTTTTTTGCCCATTTACTATATTTGCGGGGGAAAGTAAATAGGTTTCTTTTTTTTTATGGAATCTCGGATAAAAATCATAGCCGGACCGTGCAGCGCTGAAACCAGAGACCAGGTTCTGGAAACGGCAAGAGCTTTGGCCAAGACAGGAATATATGCCTTCAGGGCCGGATTGTGGAAGCCCAGAACAAGGCCAGGAATGTTTGAGGGAGTTGGCTCAAAAGGCCTGGAATGGCTGCAGGAGGTCAAAAGAGAAACGGGGCTTAAAGTCTGCTGCGAAGTTGCAACCCCGGAGCATCTTCACCAGGCGCTGGAGGCTGGAGTGGACATTCTATGGATTGGGGCCCGCACTACCGCTGATCCGTTTGCTGTCCAGGCTCTGGCCGATGCTGTCAAAGGAGAATACATCTCTTTGCTCATAAAGAATCCCGTTAATCCGGACGTGGAACTCTGGGCGGGAGCCCTGGAGCGTTTCATGAATGCCGGAGTCAAAGACATTTCTCTTGTGCACAGAGGATTCAGTTCATACGGCAATCAAATCTACCGCAATCTTCCGCTGTGGCACATTCCAATCGAGATGAAACGCAGGTTTCCGGATATTCCTATGCTCTGCGATCCAAGCCACATGGGCGGCAAGCCGCAGCTTCTGGCGCCTATTTCCCAGCAGGCACTCGACCTGATGTATGACGGCCTGATGATAGAGTGCCATATTAATCCGGACCAGGCACTCAGCGACAAGGCTCAGCAAATCACTCCGATCCAACTTGAGAAAATCCTCAGTCATCTGACGGTCAGGGAAAATGTCCAGGACCAGCAAAGTCTTGAGTCTTTCCGTTCCCAGATCGACTCGCTGGACGAAAGTCTTTTCCAGATCCTTTCCAGGAGAATGGAAATCTCCCGCCAGATAGGGCATTACAAGCAACAGCATAATATGCCAGTTCTCCAGAGCAAGCGTTACAGCGAGATTGTTGAAAACAGGTCTGACCTGGCAGAATCAATGGGTCTTGACAGGGATTTTGCCAAATCGCTGATGGAAATTATCCATAAGGAAAGCGTAAAGGTTCAGTTGGACTCTCCCCAGGTATCGGCAACATAGTCCAGAAGCTGGAGGACTTTCTGAGGATCGTTCTCGGTGACGAGTTTCATCCTGGTTTCCTTGAAATTGAAAAGATTCTTGAAGTAACAGCTCAGATGGCGCCTCATTTCCAGCAGGCCGCGCCTTTCTCCCTTTACCTCTATTGATTTCAGAAAATGCCTCTTGGCAAGTGCAACCCTGTCATTCACACTCATTGGCGGGAGTTCTTCTCCGGTATCCAGATAGTGACGGATTTCCCTGAATATCCACGGATGGCCGTATGTGGCCCTTCCTATCATAACGGCATCTACTCCATAGCGGTCAAAGGCTTCCTTGCAGGAAGGCCCGTCCGTGATATCTCCGTTACCGATTATAGGAATGTGCATCCTCGGATTCTCCTTGACTTTTCCGATAAGAGTCCAGTCCGCCTGCCCTTTGTACATTTGGCAGCGGGTCCTGCCGTGGATGGTAAGGGCGCTGATTCCGGCATCCTGGAGCCTTTCCGCCAGTTCCACTATAATTAAGGAATCCTCGTCCCAGCCCAGCCTGGTTTTTACCGTAACGGGAAGATTAACGGCTTTTACCACTTTCTCGGTGATTTCCACCATCAGATCGGGGAACCGCATCATTCCGCTCCCGGCGCCTCTCTTTGCGATTTTATTGACCGGGCAGCCGAAATTTATGTCTATAAGGTCAGGATGGTATTGCTCGGCGAAGCGGGCGGCCTCCACCATCGCTTCTGGGATATGGCCGTAGATCTGGATGCCGATGGGCCTTTCGTAGTCGAAGACCTCCATCTTCTTGAAGGATTTCTCCGCATTGTGGGTAAGTCCGTCGGAGGAAACGAACTCCGTGTACATCATATCGGCCCCGTACTCCTTGCACACGAACCTGAATGAAGGATCAGTCACATCCTCCATAGGGGCAAGGAAAAGAGCCTTGTCGCGGAATTCTATGTCTCCGATCTTGAATTTTCCCATCGCGATGACAAAGATAGAGTTTTCTATTTGGATTTGCAGATAAGGAAAATTTGCCTATCTTTGCACCCCCTTAAAAAAGGGGACTCCGTTTTGAAGCGGGGAATTATTAGTAATTTAAAACAACAAACAGTGGATTACAGAAGTTACAAATCTGTCTTTGTAAACGATAAGACAGCCACCAAGGAGTGGGTGATCATCGATGCAACTGATCAGGTTTTAGGTCGTCTTGCTTCCCGATTGGCACTGATCCTCAGGGGCAAGAACAAAGCCAACTTCACACCTCACACGGACTGCGGAGATAACGTTATCGTTATCAACGCCGATAAGGTTCGCCTGACGGGCAAGAAGTTGACTGACAAGGTGTACGTACGTCACACCGGTTATCCTGGCGGCCAGCGTTTCACAACTCCAGCAGAGTTGCTCAAGCGCAAGCCGGTAGCAGTATTAGAGGAAGCTGTAAGAGGAATGCTTCCTAAATCAAGGCTCGGAGCCCAGATGTTCCGCAACCTGCACGTTTATGCTGGCAGCGAACACCCTCATGGCTCTAATAAACCAAGAACAATCACTTTAAACGAGATTTAAGAGCATGGAGAAAGTAAACGCCCTTGGAAGACGTAAATCAGCTGTTGCTCGCGTTTATGTGGGTTCAGGCAAAGGCAACATCACAATCAACGGAAAGGAACTCGGAGTATATTTCCCTGATGATTCCCTCAAGTACATTGTAATGCAGCCTCTTACAGTCACCAACACCCAGGCAAGCTTTGACATCACTGCCAACCTGGACGGTGGCGGAACCAAAGGACAGGCTGAGGCTCTCCGCCTCGCTATCGCCCGCGCTCTCTGCAAGGTGGATGCCGAGGCATACCGCTCAATTCTCAAGAAGGAAGGATTCCTTTCAAGAGATGCAAGAGAGGTGGAGAGAAAGAAGCCTGGTCAGCCTGGTGCACGCAGACGCTTCCAGTTCAGCAAGCGTTAGTATTTGCGTTGTAAAGAATCAAGCACAGAAGAGGTAATAAAAGCTGTGGACTCGGAATGATTACCACTCTTTGCCCTTCTGCGGAAAACCTCAGAATCTGAGGTTGATGAAAAGAGGCCCGGAAAAGAAAGGCCGGGCAAAAAAGAAAAATTAACAAGCATTAAAGGAAAGTAAAATGCCAAGAACAAATTTCCAAGAATTATTAGAGGCAGGCGCACACTTCGGACACCTGAAGAGGAAATGGAATCCTAAGATGGCTCCTTATATCTTTATGGAGAAGAACGGAATCCATATCATCGACCTGCACAAGACCGTGCTTATGATTGATGATGCGGCAGCTATGATGAAGAACCTCGCACGCACAGGACGCAGGATTCTTTTTGTCGCAACAAAGAAGCAGGCCAAAGACATTATCGCGGAGCAGGCCAAAGCCGTGAATATGCCGTATGTAACTGAAAGATGGCCAGGTGGTATGCTTACAAACTTCCCGACAATCCGCAAGGCTGTCAAGAAGATGAATACCATTGACAAGATGAAGACAGACGGAACCTACGAGACTCTTGCAAAGAGAGAGAAACTCCAGGTGGACCGTCAGAGGGCAAAGTTGGAGAAGAACTTAGGTTCAATAGCAGATATGAGTCGTCTCCCGTCAGCACTGTTTGTTGTTGATGTTCAGAAAGAGGCTAACGCCGTTAAGGAGGCCAAGAGACTGAATATTCCTGTTATCGCGATGGTTGACACATGCTGCGATCCAACCCCGATAGATTATGTGATTCCTGCTAACGACGATGCTGCAAAGAGCGTTGCAGTTGTAGTTAGCGCACTCTGCGGTGCAATTGCCGAGGGTCTCGAGGAGAGAAAGCTCGAGAGAGAGAAGGCTGCTGCAGAAGAGGAGAAGAGAGCAAAGGACAAGGCTCTTGCAAAGGCTGAGGGAGAGAAGAAAGCTTCCGACTCTATGCCAGAGGGCAAGAAGATCCGTCCGAGAAGAAAAGTCAATACCGAAGACAAGCCTGCAAAGAAGGCTGAACCAAAGGCTGAATAATTAAAGGAGACGGATTATGGAAATCAAAGCATCAGACGTAATGAAGCTCCGCCAGATGACGCAGGCCGGTATGATGGACTGCAAGAAGGCCTTGATAGAGGCTGAGGGCGACTTCGAAAAAGCAAAGGAAATCCTTAGGGAGAAGGGTAAGGTTATCGCTGCAAAGCGTTCTGACAGAGAGACCACCGAGGGTGCTGTTCTTGCCAGGGCAAATGCAGACAAGACCGTAGCTACTCTCACCTGCCTGGGCTGCGAGACTGACTTCGTAGCCAAGACAGATGGTTTCCAGGCTCTTGCAAACGCTATTGCAGATGCGGCTATCGCAAATACTCCTGCAAATCTTGAGGATCTGAAGAACTGCAAGATTGGTGAATACACCATCGCCGATGCAGTTATGGACCAGACCGGAAAGAGCGGCGAGAAGCATGTTGTAGCTTGCTACGAGAAGATAGAGGCTCCTTTCGTAGGCTTCTACATTCACAGCAACCAGAAAGTTGCCACCATCGTAGGTTTCAGCAAGAAGATTTCTGACGATGTGGCAAAGGAGATTGCAATGCAGATTACCGCTATGGTTCCTATCGCTGTTACTGCAGACGATATCCCTCAGAAGATAAAGGATGAGGAACTCGCTCTTGCAGTTTCCAAGACTAAGGAAGAGATGATAAAGAAGGCTGTTGACGCTGCTCTCAGCAAGGCTGGCCTCAATCCTAACCACTTTGACAGCGAGGATCATATCGAAAGCAACACCGCTAAGGGATGGATCACCGCCGAAGAGGCTGAGAAGGGCCGCAAGATCATGAAGGAAGCTGCCGAGCAGAAGGCAGCCAACCTTCCTGAGGCTATGATCCAGAATATCGCTAACGGTCGTTTGCAGAAGTTCTTCAAGGAGAAAACTCTCAACGAGCAGATTCTGGCTCTTGGAGATGGCAAGGAGACCGTTGCACAGTATCTGAAGAGAATGGATCCTGAGGTAAAGGTTCTTTCTTTCCGCAGATTCTCTCTGAGCGACTAAAACCAGCAGGGTCCTGCCAGGGCAGGAAAATCACGCAAAAATCGGGATGACGATACAGCCATCCCGATTTTTTTTTGTACTTTGCACCCAAATAGTGCTATTTTTATGAGGAAGTTTTTAAAAATCTCAGTCATTGCAGCCATCGCAGCCATTTTCATTGGCAATACAATGTCTGCCCAGAGCAAGCTTGAAGAACGCTTCAAGGCTTACTCTCAACTCCTTTCCCCGGAAAAGCTTTACCTGCAGACAGACAGGGAGACTTACTGTGTAGGCGATACCGTATGGTTCAAGGGTTATCTGATTAACAATTCCCTTGTGTCCGAGTTCCCGGAGAGCAACTACATTTATGTGGAACTCATCACATATTACTTTGCCAAGAACGTATATTCCAATAAAATAGAGGAAACTCACAGGATGGTTCAGAGGGTAAAGGTAAAAAGACGCAACGGCGTGCTTCAGGGCTATATTGTCCTGGACAGCGACATGAATACAGGTACTGCAATCCTCAGGGCATATTCCTATTGGGCTCTCAATTTCCCGGCAGATTATATCTACAGCAGGATGATTACTGTAATCAATCCTATAAAGGACAATTACGTGAAGGATCTTGTGGACCACAAAGTGGACAATACGGAAGACTATACCAAGGTCGGAGTGCTTAATCCGTTCAAGAAGGAAAAGAAAGAAAGGCACGACGTGGACTGCCAGTTCCTGCCGGAAAGCGGACGCTATTTTGCGGGAACAAAGGCTGTTATGGGCGTAAAATGTGTGGATGAGACCGGATTTGGAACGGAGGTGGAGGGAGATATCCTTGACAGTAGGGACAATAAAGTAGCCTCTTTCAAGACAAACCGTCTTGGAATGGGCAAATTCTCATTTGTTCCCGTGCCGGGCGGCAGCTATTATGCCAGGATAAAGGATACCAGGGATGTAGAGAAGAGAGTTAATCTTCCGTCTGCGGAAAATACCGGAGCCTTGATTAATCTTACTTTCAATGGAGACAATATAATCTCAGAGCTGTATGCTACAGATAATCTGGACAAGAATTCCCTTCAGTTCATTCTCTCTGACGGAACAGAAATTTTCTACTCCAAACCTCTGAGCGCGGCCTCCAAACTGGCGCTTCCGATCAAAAATCTCAGGGAGGGAGTCAATGTTGCAACTGTCGCCGATCAGGAAGGAAACGTTTATGCCAAGAGGCCTTTCTTTATCCTCCCTGTTTCAGAAGGGGAAGTCAAGATGGAGACAGACCGCGCCACTTATGGGCAGAGAGATCCGGTCACCTGCACAATTACTCTTAACCGTCCGGTAAGCGGAGACCTTTCCGTATCCGTAACTGACGATACCCATGCCCCTTATCTTGGAACGGAAAACAACATTGTTTCCTATATGCTGCTTTCTTCCGAGCTCAAGGGTTATGTGGAGAATCCTCAGTGGTATTTCGACGAAAGCGTTGATTTTGGCGAGAGGGAGGCTGCCGTGGATCTTCTGATGATGACTCAGGGATGGCAGTATTACGATCTTCCGGCAATCTTCAAAGGCCAGTACGACATGCCTCACTTCGGGAAGGAATATATCCAGACCATTTCCGGAAGGGTAAAGAAGTCGTCGCTGAGGAAAAGCAAGGCTTCCATAGTTTCCTTTGTTGCTCCTTCCATCAACTTCACGGCTATGGGGCAGCTGGATTCTTCAGGGTTCTTTGAGCTCAAGGATATAAACTTCCCTGATTCCACTCTGTTCATAGTCAATGCAGTAAGTATCGGTGGAAGAAAGTCTTTCATTCCTTACATAGATGACGATTCATTTGCTCCGGTCATCAACTACCAGAGAAGAAAAGAGAAGGTAGATTATTCTCAGGAAGCAGCCCAGTACATGATTCAGAATTATTACAACAGCGGTGGAGAGAAAGTTTACCAGCTGGATCCTATCTATATCACATCGCAGAGGATGGTAAAGGCAAAGGACAATATTTCTCCATTCCCTGTACAGTATTTCAAGGAGGGCCAGTTGAAGACCGAGGAAGACCTGAAGCCTTACATCGGATATGACCTGTTCACTTACGTGCTGGAAAACTACACTGGCATCAGGGAAGACCGCGACACGACTTCCGGAGACAGAAAACTGGTCTGCAGGGTACCTGCCCGCGCGGCCAACTGGGAGATAAGCGATTATACCGAGATTATAGTTTACATAGACGGATTCCAGGCTCCATCTTCTTCAGAACTTGACCACTATGTTGTAGATGAACTGGAGGCATTCGTATTCCTTAGGGGAATGGATGCCGCTCCATTCTCTCCGATGCAGGATGGAAGCGGGTCAATCATCCCTGTCATTATGATCAAGACAAAACCGAGCGCCAAAACCGGAATGCCAAAGAATGTTACTAAGGGATATCCGCTGGGATGGCAGCGGCCGAAGAAATTCTACAGTCCGGCATACGATGTCCAGGGCAAGGCGATAAGCCGTTCGGGAAGCGACAAGAGGGCTACAATTTACTGGGAGCCGGCACTTAGGGTTGAGGACGGAAAGGGACAGTTCCATTTCAACACTTCGGACGGAAGGTCGGGATATACGGTTGTTATCGAGGGTGTTACCAATGATGGCGAGTATATCTTCTCCAAGCAGCAGATAAAGAGGGACTGATTTTTGAGAGACTAGTTAAAAAAGGCGAAATATTTAAATAAGAAAGAGTTATGAAACGTTCAGAATTCTATCTAAAGGCAAAGACACTGCTGATGGCGGTGTTGATGGTATCTTCATCGCTGATCCTTACAAATTGCGGCGGAGGCGGAAGCGGAGAAAAGGGGAAAATCGAGCCAGAACCAGTTACACCGGTAATATCGACAAAGTGCGAACTTTCAACTTTTCAGTTCAAGGCAACTTCAAATCCCGGCCTTGTGACAAATCCGTCTGCAACGATTGCCACCATTCAGAACAGAAACCTCGTCTTGATAACAGTTCCGGAGTCGGCTGATCTGACAAAGCTTGTTCCAACTTTCAATGCCAGTGACAAGGCTACAGTCAAACTGGGCGGCGCAGCAGCAACTTCAGGCGTAACGGCGGCAAACTTCACAAACGATGTCGAGCTGGTTGTAACAGCTGAGGACGGAAAGCACTCGAAGTACTATTACGTGCTGGTTCGCAAGGGCAATGCCGAGATGGACGGTGAGGTTTATGCCATAATGAAGAAATACAACATTCCGGGTATAAGCGTTGCAACCACCAAAAACGAGAAACTTGCCTACACTGCAGGATACGGATATGCTGTAATAGACCAGACTCCAAGGGTTAGGGTTACTCCGGATATGCTGTTCCGCCTGGCCAGCGTTTCCAAGTTCCAGTGCGCTCTCTGCATAATGTCCCTGTATGAGGATGGCCTGCTTTCTCCTGACGATTATGTATTCGCTCCGGCAGGAGCAAATGGTCCTGACAGCAAGGAGGGTATTCTCCAGAGTATGTATCCGGGCGCTCACGCAACCGGCGTGGACCAGATTAAGGTACGCCACCTTCTCACCCATACTTCCGGCTGGCAATATGCAACCACCGGCGGCGTGGATCCTATCTTTACGGGAGACAGCCGTTTCTATGGCAAGAACCTCAAGCAAAGGGTGGAATATATGGTCAAGACCGCCGTTTCCAACACTCCGGGATCCGTTTATTCCTATTATAACCTCGGCTACTGCGTTCTTGGACAGATTGTAGAGCAGGTTACAGGCGGTACATACGAGGCCTACCTGAAGCAGGTTGAGGCAAAGGCCGGAATTACAGACGTATGGATGGGCAAGAGTTCCAAGTCGCAACTCAGAGCCAATGAGGTTCACTATTATGCCCAGCAGAGCACCGATGCCTATCAGAACGATATGAATGTGGTTGGAGCCTGCGGTGCGGTAATCAATTCTGCCGTTAACCTTATGCAGCTTGTATGCGCCATTGATTACGGAACCGTTGTTCCTGACATTCTTCAGAAAGAAACTCTGGATATGGTTTACACCAATTATACTTCTTCCGGCAAGGGTGGTTACGGTTTCGGATGGAGAATAGGGCACAACACCCTTACAAGATGGGCTTCCTATCACGGAGGAAACATCAACGGAACAGCAACTATCATAGTTAGGGGAAATAACGGAGTCCATGGTGTTCTTCTCTGCAATTCAAGAAGTTATATTGATGACTTTGACACGGCTCTGTATGTAGGCCTGGATGCTATCATGTCTAGGGTAAATAGCACTTATTGATTGTGGCATCTACCGGAATCGCAAGCAAGACACTCCTGTTCCCTTACTGGCTGACCCTGGCCATAAGGAACAAGTTGTATGACAAAGGCATTTTCAAGTCTGAAAAGTTTGATATACCTGTAATATCGGTCGGAAACATTTCCGTGGGAGGAACAGGCAAGACTCCTCACACGGAAATGCTTGTTTCTCTATTGAAGAACAGTTACCGGGTTGCGGTCATCTCCAGGGGATACAAGAGGAAGACAAAAGGTTATCACGAAGTAAAGGTTACGGATGATTTCACAATGTGCGGAGACGAGCCTTTGCAGATGAAAAGGAAGTTCCCCGATGTTGTTGTAGCTGTCTGCAAGGATCGCGCCCAGGCTATCCGCAAGGTGAAGGAGGATTTCGGTGTCAACCTTGTAATCCTCGACGATGCCTACCAGCACCGCAAGATTACCCCGTCCTGCAACATTCTTCTGGTCAACTATAACCGCACCATTGCGGGAGACAATCTTTTGCCCATCGGCCGTCTCCGCGATTTGGCCAGCCAGACTAAACGGGCGGATGCGGTGATAATCACCAAATGTCCGGATTTTGGCGAGTTTGACGGAAACCAAAATGAGGAAATGGGGTTGGAGGCAATCTCCGCCCAGGAGAAACTCTGGAGGAAGAGTCTCAAGCTCCGCGACGGCCAGCCGGTATTTTTCTCAACTGCCGAGTTCTGCCCGGCAGTTCCTGTTTTCCCGGGAATCTGCAATGTTCGCTACCTGTACTCAAAATTCGCGCTGGCTTTTACCGGCATCGCAGATGACACCCAGTTCCGCTCGCAGCTTGTGGCAACCCATCAGGTGGGAGAAATCCTGAAATTTGCGGACCACAAGAATTTCTCCCGGGGGGATATCCGCAAGATAGAGGCTATGGCACGCCGTCAGCAGGAGGCGGCAATAATCACTACGGAGAAGGACAGCATGAGACTGAAAACCAACAAATATCTTTCTCAAGAGCTCAAGGAGAGGCTTTTCGCCCTGCCCGTAGGATGCCGAATCATAACTCAGGCCAAAAGAGATGAATTCCTGAAAATTATAACCAATAAATAAAAACTAGCAATTATGACTCAAGGTCAGACTAAAAATTACGTTATCCCATTAGCCTGCATAGGATTCATGTTCTTTGCGGTGGGCTTTGCCCTGGGACTGAACGGGTATCTGATACCTCTTCTGAAAGGTTCCCTGAACGTTTCCGGAGCGGCTTCCTACCTGATTGTATTCGTAACCTTTGCAGCCTTCCTCATCTTTGGCTACCCGGCAGGCAGCATAATCAAGAAGATTGGCTACAAGAAAACGATGGCGCTGGCGTTCCTTATTTTCACCATCGCGTTCCTGCTCTTCGTATGGCCGGCTAAAATCGCCGAGGCAAATATGGAAGGAGGGGTTGTCACCCAGAACATGAGGATGAAATGCCTGATACTTTTCCTTGTCGCTTCTTTCATCAGCGGACTCGGAAACACAATTCTCCAGGCAGCAATCAATCCTTACATCACGATTTTGGGCCCGATGGAGACAGGTGCAAAGAGAATAAGCATCATGGGTATCTGCAACAAGCTGGCTTATCCGATTGCCACCCTGTTCCTGGCCTGGCTTATAGGAAAGTCCATCTCCAACGCCCAGGTTACAGACATTATCAAGCCGTTCTATGTGATTGCCGCCATTTTCTTCATTCTTGGAATACTGGTACTTTTTGCTCCGCTTGAGGAAATCAAGGCGAAAGGAGAGGAGGAAGGTCACGAGGACGATTGCCCTTACGCGGCCAACAAGACTTCCATCTGGCAGTTCCCTCATCTGGTTTACGGATGCCTTACCTTATTCTTATATGTAGGAGTTGAAACCCTGGCCCTGCAGACTCCGGTCGATCTGGCCAATACCCTTGACCTCCCTCATCCGGAATTATATCCGTGGCTTCCTTCCATAGGAATGGTCATCGGATATATAATAGGTATACTGTTTATACCTAAAGTCCTTTCCCAGGCAAAAGCCCTCAAGATATGCGCATGGCTCGGTGTACTGGGCACATTGTGCGCCTTCCTGCTGGCAGTCTTGATGCCGGAGCAGTCTAAGTTGACCGTTTGGGTTCTGTTCACAACAGCCTTGGCGTGCTCCCTTATGTGGCCTGCAATCTGGCCTCTGGCTATGGCTGACCTTGGAAAGTTTACCAAGAAAGGCGCTGCCCTTCTGGTTGTTACAATCTTTGGCGGTGCCGTTATTCCTCCTCTTTTCGGCCTTTTGAAAGACTATCTGGAGAAATCCGCAGGCTTTACTCCGGAGAAAGCCATTCAGTATGCTTATCTGATTGCATTGCCTTGTTTCCTCGTGATTTTGTGGTACGCATACAGGGGACACAAGATCAGAAGGGAGTCCTGACATTAAGGCTAAAACTGGGCCAAATGCAACGAAAACTTCACTTTTCGCATCTATAATTAGGATTTTTAACTTTTTTTTAGGTATATTTGCGATTGTGTATTTTTCGGACTAAAAACCTATTAAAACACTATAACCAACTAAAAAATTAACTATGTTCAATCAAACAAAAACTAACAGGCATTTACGCCTGGGCGTTGCTTTTCTGATGGCAATGATGTTGACCATCGGACAGGTTTTCGCTCAGAATGTGAATGTTAGCGGAAAGGTCACCGACCAAAGCGGTGAGCCGGTTCCTGGTGCCGCAGTCTATGTAAAGGGCACCAAGACCGGAACAAGCACGAACGTAGACGGTACCTATTCACTTAGGTGCGCTCCTAATGCAGTGCTTGTATTCCAGGCAGTTGGCTACGGCACCTTGGAGGTTCCCGTAAACAACAAGAGTGTGGTTAATGCTGTCCTTAACGAAGGCATCATGCTGGATGAGGCAGTGATTACCGCCGAGTACGGACAGAAGCGTGTACAGCGTTCCGTAGGATCCGCTGTGCAGAACGTAAAGGCAACCGATATCCAGGAATCTGGACGTGAGGCCTTCGTTAGCGCTCTCCAGGGTCGTGTGGCAGGTATCACGGTTACCACCACAGGCGGTGCGCCAGGTGCTTCCACCAGCGTTATCCTCCGTTCTGTAACGTCAGTGTCAGGTAACAACCAGCCTCTGTACGTTATCGACGGTGTGCCAATGAACAACAACACCTTCGACCCTAACCACGGTTTCGCAATGGATGATGAGGTCAGCAGCTACGCAGTTGACTACACCTCCAGAGGAAACGACCTCAACCCTGAGGACATCGAGAGCATGACAATCCTTAAGGGTGCTGCAGCTGCAGTGCTCTACGGATCAGATGCATCCAACGGTGCCATCGTGATCACCACGAAGAAGGGCCAGGCTGGAAGAGGAAAGGTTACCTACAGCAACCAGCTTACCTGGAGCCAGAGCTACGGCTTCCCTGAGATGCAGAAGGTATATGCCAACGGTCAGTATGGCGTAACCAACTACTACATGCAGTCATACTTCGGAGGCAAGTATCCGAAGGACGGCAGCGTCAAGCTGTACGACAACGTAAAGGCTCTCCTCCAGACCGGATTCTCACACCAGCATAACCTGGCTGTAGAGGGCGGTACAGACAAGGTAACCGTACGTGGTTCCGCATCCTACCTGGATCAGAAGGGTACCGTAAAGACTACGGACTACACCCGTCTGAACATCTCCCTTTCCGGAAAGGCTCAGGTAACCAAGTGGCTGAACTTCGATGCCAACATGGCTTACACCGAGACCACCAACACCAAGGCCCGCAAGGGTATCTACGGTGTGTTCAGAAGAGCATCCAACTGGCCTATGACAGACAACATGGCCGAGTATCTGGATCCGGACGGAGTTCAGATGAAGCTTCCTGTTCTCTACACCGATACAGACCTCTACAACCCTCTGTATGACCTGTACAAGAACAAGAACTACGACGAGTCAAAGAGATTCTTGACTACTGTCGGCGTGAACATCACTCCTACCAAGAACACCTTCATCAGCGCAAAGATGGGTTGGGATAACTCCAGAAGTGTTTACGAGAACTTCTACCATCCTTACTATGCAAGCCGTACAGGCTCCACATACGGAGACGGCGGTGGTGTTAACATTTCTCACTACAACTTGACCGACAAGTCTCTGAACGTTCTTGCAGGTTACAACAACCAGTGGGGTGATTTCACCCTCCACGCACAGGTTGGTTACCACCAGCAGGAGAACGACAGGGAGAACATGGCATCCTACGGTAGCAAGTTCGGAGTTAAGGACTTCTACTCACTGGAGAACTGCGACCCTAAGACTATCGTTTCCCGTACCCGTAATTCCAAGAGAAGACTCCAGGGTATTTCCGGAGCCATCGAGCTGGGATGGAAGAACATGGCCTTCCTGAACTTCCGTGGACGTAACGACTGGTCATCCACCCTTCCAAAGGATAACCGCTCTTACTTCTATCCTGCAGTTGAGGCTTCCTTCATTGCAACTGAGCTTCCGTTCCTGAAGAACAACGACATCATCTCCTACTTGAAACTGAGAGCATCCTTCGCTTCTGTAGGTAAGGACGCATCCCCTCACGCTATCTACCCTGCCCTCGAGGCAACCGAGAACATCGGTGGTGGATTCAAGTACGGCTACACCGGTCCTAACCTGACCCTGAAGCCGGAGATGAACAACGAGACCGAGGTCGGCTTTGAGGCACGTCTGCTCAACGACCGTATCAATATGGACTTCTCCTACTTCTGGAGAAAATGTAAGAACCAGTACATCGAGAACTTCCGTCTGTCTTACGCTACCGGATTCGTATTGAATAATATGAACGTCGGTACCTTCAAGACTTGGGGATGGGAATTCCACATCGACGGCGACATCCTCCGCACCTCTTCCGGTTGGAGATGGAACGTAGGTCTGAATATCGACCACAACGATTCAGAAGTTACCTACCTGCCTGAGAACGTAACCGAGTACTACAACGCTTACACTTGGCTTTCCGGTAACCTCCGTAACGGTATCGTGAAGGGTTATCCTGTATTCGCCATGACCGGTAACGACTATCAGAGAAACGACAAGGGACAGGTGCTCATCAGCGCTACCACCGGTCTTCCTCTGACACAGTCCACCAAGTGGTCTTACATGGGCGACCGTAACCCTAAACTGAAGTATGGTGTCACCACTTCCGTTTCCTGGAAGAACTTCCGCTTCAGCATGCTGCTCGACGGACGTTTCGGTGCAACCGTAGTTAACGCCACCAAGCGTCAGATGATGAGCAACGGTACATCTACCGAGTCTCTCTGGATGAGGACCAACGACAAGAAGTACATCTTCAACGGTGTGCTCAACGATGGCAAGCAGAACAGCGACAATCCTACTCCATCCAACATCGCAGTTGACTTCTCCAACTACAGCACAATCTACAGCGGAACTGACTGGGATTGGCTGGAGAAGCACGTGAACTGGTTGAGACTGAAGGAAATCCGTCTCCAGTACACTCTTCCTAAGAACTGGCTGCAGAGCGCAACCCACAACCTGCTGAGTGCAGCAAGCGTATGGATCAGCGCAAATGACCTCTTCACCCTGACCAACTACTCCGGTGTTGACGCTGTTGGTAACTCCAACAACGCATCTATGGGTGGTACCGGTGGTATAGGAATCGATGCCTGGGGTATCCCTACTCCTAGAAGTATGTCTATCGGTATCAACTTAACCTTCTAATCGAAAGGAATATGAAAAAGATATATACTATAATTCTCGTTGCAACTCTTGGATTCTTCTTCGCAGGTTGCGACCACTATCTGGACGTGAACAAGAACACTGACGCTCCGGATGAAGCAATGGTTGAGGATTACCACTATCTGGCAGGCGTGGAGGCTTGTCTCCAGGGTCTGTACTGGGATATTAGGGCTACAGGTCCTCTTTCCCAGATGATGGGTACTTCTTCCTACACCGGATATTGCAACAACTACTGGACTCCTTCCGATTCCGGTGGAGAAATGTGGAGGGTTACATACTGGCTCCAGGGTAAAAACCTTGAGAACCTTATTAACTATGCAATTGAGCATGAGCACTGGACCATTGCCGGTATCGGCTACGCCCTCAAGGCTCACTCTTGGGATGTTACTTCCAAGGAGAATGTGGATATGCCTCTCCGCCAGGCTTACGAGCCGGGAAGACTCTCCCACGACTATGACTATCAGGATTTGATCTACGACTCAATCCAGACTTGGGCTCTCAGGGCTATCGAGTATCTCGAGATGCCTGACGCTACCCAGTATTCTTCCGACGCAAAGAGTGCCGACATTATTTGGGGCCTCAAGAGTGAAAGATGGATCAAGTTTGCTCACGGAGTTCTTTGCCGCAACATGATCTCACTGGTAAGGAAGACCGATTTCATTTCCAAGTATGCTGATCAGGTTATCGAGCACGGTAAACTGGCTATGCAGACTCTGGATGATGACTGCATCCTTCCGGTTCCGGGAGACGGCGCAGACGCACAGTTCAGTGCCATGAACAATTTCTGGTGCCCTAGAAGAGGCAACCTGACCAACTCCTACTGGCAGAGCGACTTCATCGTAAAGATAATGACAGGTACCGTTCCTCTGTATGATCACGCTACCGGAGACCTTATCCCGACATCAAGGGAAGACATCGACACAGACTACTATCCTTATGAACTGAATCCTAACCAGATTATCTGCGATACCAACAAGACTGACGCCGGTCACTTTGACCCACGTGTTGCAGCCAAGTTGGCTACAAGAGATAACCGCACATTCGAGGATATTACCGATGAGGCCAAGGTTAAGAGCTACAAGTACTACGGTGCTGAATTTACTAGCAATGTAGGATACCAGGGCTGGACTGTTCCAAGTTTCTGGGGACGTACAGCTGTTGGAAGTACTGTTTATGACGGTATCGGCCGCTGGCTCTACCGCGAGAATGCACCTTACATCATTATGACTGCTGCCGAGATCAACTTTGAGATGGCAGAGGCTTACTGGTACAAGGGTGACAAGGCTAACGCACTGGCTTGCTGGAAGAAGGGTATTGAACTCGATATCCAGATGACCAGAAAGTACATCTATCCTGGAAAACCTATGAAGAACGACAAGGGAGAATTCGTTAATGACGGAGAACTCCCTGGAGGAGACAAGATAGCGCTTGCAGTTTACGATAAGCTGGCCACAGAGTATCTCGCAGGTCCTTATGTAGCAGGCATCACCGCTTCTACCCTTACCCTGTCTCACATTATGATGCAGAAATATGTGCATCTGTTCCCTTGGGGAGCTTACGAGGCTTGGGTTGACCTCCGCAAGTACCACTATGATATTGAATTCTCCGGAGACTATCCTTCCAACGGAAACGGTTGGTCAAACGAGAGAGTCAACCAGAAGTGGGATGAGGACGCAACGAAGGTTTACAAGGGATTCTACCTTAAGGCTGCAAACGTTCAACGCAGAAAGAGTGCATACAACATTAAGAACAATGGTTCTCCTGCTTACCGCAATACTCCTCGATACAACTCAGAGTATATGTGGAATCTTCCTGCATTGAAGGCTCTGAAGCCTATCCCTGGCGCAGACGAGAATGGCGATTACCAGAATTACCATATCTCCATGCCGTGGTTCGTTTACCCTGGAGATTATCCAGAATCACTTTAATACACAGTAGAATATGAAAAAGATATTTTTATCAATACTGGCAATTGCAGCTGTCATCTCCCTGTCTTCCTGCGAGAAGCACAAGATGCACTTCGACGTAACCGAACTTCCGGATGATATAGCAGAATTCCAGCTGCACTATATGGAGGCTATCAACAACGTGGCAGCAAACAACTTTGACTCTACGTTTGTAAACGGACAGCTTTATTCCAACGCCGGCGGTTCCGGTATCCTCTATCCTTACAACGGAATTCCTTCCGGTGGCGCTGGAGGAAGATTCTTTGCAGCCAAGGTGGGCTCTAACCACTTCCAGCTTTACAGGGGTGCGGATATAGCTTATGACATGAATGTTACCCTTAAGAAGGGCAAGCAGAATGTCATAATCTATGACCTGACACAGGAGCCTATCATCATCGATAACCCTGCCCCTTACTGGGCTGACAGGCAGATTACCGGTTCTAACTGGAACACCGACCAGGTATTCCAGGTGCAGTTTGTTAACCTCCTCTTCTCCAGACCTGGAACCCCTTACGCAGGAACTCTCCAGTATCAGTACAAGAGGGCAGGTAACATCCTGGATCCTATCACCGGCGAGGTTATAGGTCCTGAGCCTGAAGAATGGTACAACATGGGAGAACCTGTTGCATTCGGAGAAACCACCGGATTCCAGATTCTTGAGATGCACAAGCAGACCTTCAACTCTTCAGGTAGCCAGAGGTTCGACTACAGAATCCTCACCGAGACCGGTGAAGAGCTGATGAAGTGGAACGGCAGCAAGTATGTGAAATACACTGACTACTGGACAGCTTACATCGGAAGAGTTTACACTCACTTCTTCCGCGGCAACCTGGACACTTCCCCAGTCTGCAACGTTTCACAGTGGGCTAATATGTAGTATGACTTGTTACAGCAGAGCCTGAGAGGGCACTGCTGTAACTTTTTATACAGGTTCAGTTGGAACTGTCTTGAGAGGCACTTATAATATTGGAACAATATTTGATAGTCCTTAAGACAGTTCCGATTGTTATCGAATGTTTAACTTAAACGAAAATTGAAATGAAAAGATTTTTGATTCTTGCAGCAGCACTGATGATGGTGATTCCGTCATTTGCCCAGAAACTCTCCAAGGAGGAGAAGGCAGCTCAGCAGAAAGCTCTCTACGAGACTATGATCAAGGCTCTCGAGGAGAACGACTGGGCTATCGTGCCTACTTCCTACATCGATGGTGACGGCGTGGACAACCAGCTTACAGACAACAGCATATTCATCTCTTACGAGAAGACAAACATGTTTATGCAGGGTGCCAGGGTATGCGGAAATGGCTACACCAACATCGCTGAGGTTAAAGATGTGGAGATGAACAAGGACAAGAAGGGAAACCTCAAGAACGTTATCATCAGGGTTCAGGGAAGACATATCCAGGGGACCTACAAGATTACCCTGCCTAAGGTAGATAACGGAAACGTTGTGGACGTTATTTTCACTCCGTCTTCCGGCACTGCCCGCAAGTTCCAGGGTCCGCTTGTTCCTTCAAAGGTTGCAGGTTTCTACAAGAAATCAAATCCGGAGTAAGAGGAACTATACGGTTCTTTGAAAAAGGGGATGATCAAGTTTTTGGTCATCCCTTTTGTTTTTTCTAACTTTATATCGCGATATGAATAATTGTTAAAACCTTATAATATGTTTCCAAAGAAAGTTTATCAGACAAGGCGACAGATTCTGGCCAAGGATCTGGAGAGCGGAATAATTCTTATTCCGGGCAACAGCGAGGCTCCTGCAAACTACAGGGACAACTGCTACAAGTTCCGTCAGGACAGCACTTTCCTTTATTTCTTCGGTATAGCCGACCCTGATTTTGCCGGCGTGATCGACGTGGACAAGCACCAGGAAATCATTTTCGGCAACGATGTCTCGATAGATGACATTATCTGGATGGGGCCGCAGAAGAGTGTGGCGGACAAGGCCGCAAGAGTGGGGGTTGAAAAGACAAAGAAACTCTCGGATCTTCCAAAGTATATCAAGGCTGCAATCAAGGCAGGCAGGAAGATCCACTTTATAAACCCTTACAGGTATCAGGTAAAGCTTTGGCTCAGCGATATGCTTGGCGTTCCTGTTTCCGCTCTCGAGAAGAATCAGTCTGTGGACCTTATAAAAGCTATCGTATCGCAGAGAATAGTTAAGGACAAGTATGAGATTGCCGAGATTGACCATGCTTGTGATATAGGCTATGCGATGCATTACTTTGTCATGCAGAACTGCAAGCCTGGAATGAGCGAGCAGACTTTGGCCGGAATGATGGATGGCATTGCAATGAGCAACGGCTCAATGGTTTCCTTTGCAACTATCCTCTCCCAGCACGGCGAGACTCTCCATAACCACGACCATAGCGGCATAATTACCCCGGGGAATCTCCTTACGGTAGATGCCGGTGCTGAGAACAACAACAATTACTGCTCAGACTTTACCCGTACAATGCCTTGCAGCGGCAAGTTCACCACCAAGCAGAAGGAAATCTACCAGATTGTCTGCGATGCCAATAATCTTGCCCTGAAACTTGCAAAGCCTGGTGTTGCATACTTTGATGTCCATGTAGCCGTTTACAGGCTGTTTGCAGAGCGTCTGAAGGCTCTTGGACTGATGAAGGGAGATGTTGACGAGGCGGTGGAAGCAGGCGCTCCTGCCCTGTTCATGCCTCACGGCCTGGGCCACAATATGGGTCTGGATGTTCACGATATGGAGAACTACGGAGAAGACTACGTTGGCTATGGCAGTGCCGCAAAGCGCAGCAAGAAGTTTGGCTACGGAAGTCTCCGCATGGCCCGCAAACTCGTTGAGGGTAACGTGATTACAGACGAGCCTGGCATCTACTTCATCCCTGCTCTTATCGAGAAATGGAAGAGGGAGAAGATCAACGCACAGTTCATCAACTTTGCCAAGCTGAAGGATTACTATGACTTTGGCGGCATCCGTCTGGAGGATGACGTGCTGATTACCAAGACCGGCAACCGCCTGCTTGGTTCAAAGAGACTTCCAATCACAGTAAAGGAAGTTGAGGCAGCAATGAAGGGCTAAAGCATTACTTAAGTTTCCTGAAATCTGCGGCAGGTTCTTGTATTTGGATCAAGGAATCTGCCGCAGGCTTTTTTAACAGGAATGTACGGGATTCCTTATTCAAAGTGTCTGAGATTATCAGTTTTTCAGCCACGTCATATCTTGAGGGGCCGTGTCCGAAAATGAAAGTATAAGTTCCACTTCCATTACCCGCTTCTGCAAAATGCCAGGAGACAGTCTTTCCGTCTCCGTTGAAAAACAGGGTGTCTGCCCCGCTTGCGAAAACTCCTGAAAGCGGCTCGGGTTCAGGGGTTCCCGGATCCGGTGGCAGGTTGATGTTCTTGCAGCCTTCCAGTAGAGAAGCCAGAAAGTACAGAATCATAAGCACCAGAAGGATGATAATCAGCCAGCTGAAAAAGCCTCTCTTCTTTTTCTGAGGAGCGGCAGCTTGCTGGTATTTTGGCTGCTGCGCCTGCTGATAATTCTGCCGTGGTGGTTGCTGATAGCTTTGCTGTTGCTGGTAATTCTGCCGCGGTGGCTGCTGATATTGTGTTCCGGTTGCGGAAGCTTCTGGTTTCGGCTTAGGATTTTCCCAGGATGAAAGCACCACTTCTCCGGCGGTTTTTGATGCTCCCAAAAACTCTTCCTGATTACCCTCAAGGGTATTGGTTTGAGGGCTCTGGCGGACTGTCTGTTTGGGAGCGGCCGGTTTCTTGGGCTTTGCCGGAGCCGGCTTGCTGGCCGGTGCCTTTGCAAGTTCCTGTTTTGTTCCGCAGACAGAACAGAATTTGGCGTCATCGCTGAGCTGTGTTCCGCAATTTGTGCAGTATTTCATGGCTTATAGGTATTCGTTTATTTCTTTTATTACTCCGGCACATTCTTCCACAACCTGCTCGATTGTGCAGCCGTACTGGTCCTGAAGGACGAGCCTTGCCTCTTCCAGCGTGGTAGGGAGGATGTCTTTTGGAGGAGGGTTGCCAATGGATTCGAGGATACGGATTTTCTCGTACAGAATGCTGTAATCCTTGCCCACTCCCTTTGCATTGAGAGCTGTGATTCTTGGGTCAAGTATGCGCTTGAACTGCTTTACATTCTGGCGGATACCCTCTTCTATAAGAGCGTCTCCATAGCCGCGCACATGCATAGCCTCTTCTATCATTCCCATATCGTAGAGTTGCTGGGCCTGATTCTGGCAATTCTTGCCCTGGCTAATCCATTCCTTGCACTTGTACTCGAAGGTGTTGGCAACCCTTTCAGGATCGTAAAGTTTATTGGTCTGGAATTCTTTCTTGATGATATTCTGGAGGTCTTTTCCGTATGATTCCTTTCCGAGTTCTCCGTGGACGGTTGCCTGGTCGAACTTCTTCAATGTCTTGATTGCCTGCTGCTTGTCTGCCGGCATGTATCCGTAATGGTACTCGTTGAAGGCCTCGGCGTATGCTTCTTCCATTAGATCTTCCTGGATATCAACCCACTTGCCGTCCTTGCCCCTTACCTGGAAGGTTACATCCCTGTCTGCACCGATCTTCTTTCCAAGATAGAGATCGTCACCGGCATTTCCGGTTGCTCCCTTGAAAGGCTGTATGTCTTTTTCGGGAACTCCGAGTTTCTTGGCCAGTTTCTTAATGGTCATAGGATCCACCTCGTCATATATCTTCTGCATCTGGGCGTTGTAGTTTGCCCTTAGCAAATCGGACGGGCTGTTACGCAGTAGGTTCTGGGCGTTCTTGTTGCCCTGGAGAGCAAGAGTTGCGCGCCTGACTTCTTCTGGAGTGGCGTTAGGATTGTTCATCACCTTCTTGAAGTCGTCATATATCTTCTGCGCATCCTTACGGGCAACCTTTGAACATTCCTCAGCGAACTTGGACTCTTTTGTAAAGATGGCGTCTCCCTTCATCCTGGTCTTGCGGATAGCGTCGTTGGCACCGGCAATTGAAGATTTCCTGGTCTTGCCCGCTTTCTTTCCGGCATCCGTTATCTTGTCAGCTATCTTCTTGGTACTGAAGCTGCTGCTGTTGGCTATCTTTTTAGTAGCATCCTTGCCTTCCTTTGCCTTGGTGACGTAATCCTTGATTTTTTTATAGCCTTCCTTGAGCTTTCCCCATCCTTCTTTTGCCTTGGCAACAGCTTTGGCTTCCACCTGCTGCCCGACCTGGGTTCCCCTGGCCCATTTGAGTGCCTTTCCTCCCACATAAAAGACTCCTTCCCAGAAGAACACTTCCACACTGGCAACCACAAAGCCCTTGAAGGCGCTGTCTCCGCCCTTGTCTACATATTCCTTCATCTTTACGACTCCACTGTACGGCATGAGCACAAGTTCGGAGGCTCCTGCAGTAAAGTAGGCCAGGGCGATTCTCAGTCCGATAACCGGAATGGACTTTTCCATAGAGGCGAAGGTTGCAACAAAGGCGTTGAAGTTCTCGTCCGCTTCTGTCCACTCCGGAGTCCAGGCTGCATCATTCACAAAGTAATACCCGATCTGGCCGGAACAGTACTTGTCAAAGACATTCTTTATCTTTTTGTAGTCAGGCTCATAGACACCGAACCGGCTGTCGTATCCTTCTATGAGGGCGTGTACCTTATAATAGAAAGGCATCAGGTATGAGAATCTTGGGTCAAAGCCTATCTTTGAGCGGATGTCTATAAGCTGGTTGAGCTTTTTCTCGTCGTCCTTGAGAGCCAGGTTATACTCCCTGTTGTCTGCGATGTCGCGGAACGGCTGGGATATGATCATCACTTCGTCGGTGTCTTCATATTCCTTTCCGTTGTAAGTAACCTTGAGGGTAACCTTTGCCTTTGCCCTGTTAGGAGGCAGAAGTCCTCCGCCTCCGGAATGAATCAGACCCACAACGGTATTGTCCGAACGCACTTCCTTGCACACAAACTTGAAGTTCATCAAAGCGCAAGGATTTGGAACGTCATTCCCGTACTTGTCTCTGAAGAGAACATTTCCTTCAGGCATATCTTCGAAGGTGAAAACAGGCTCTGCATCAGGCAGTACGCTTCTGATATCACCTGTCTTTTTATCCTCGGCGATGAGCTTGAAAGTTACCTTGCTTTCTCCCCATTTCTTTCTTGCCTTAGGGTTGGTGGCAAGGATTTCATTCTCCAGGGTGCTGTCATAATCAACAAGGTATGCTTTAAGGGCCCGGATGTCCATGTGGACGCCAAGATTCATCCTGTAAAGGTCGAACGTTGTTTTCAGAGGTTCTTTGCGTCCTTCCAGATTTACAGTCACGTAGCAAGTATAACGTTCAGCATCTCCTGCAATGGCGTTCTCCTTTTCCTTTTCCGTAATCTTTCCGCATTCCGTAACGTTTATCCGGAATTTAACGGGAATCTTCTCGTCCTGTAAAGTTTCTGCGCTGAAAAATTTTGCTCCGCCCTTGTCCATAGAAACATCAACGCCCAGCACTTCCGTGGTGCAGTTGTTGATTCCAAACTCCATGAACAGGGTCTTTCCGCCTCCAGCTTCAAATGTAAGCGCCTCTCCGATCACTATTTCCGGGCAGGCCACAACTTTGAAGACCACGTGGTTAATTAGTGTTCCGGCATGTCCGTTGAAGACAAATCTTACCTTGGCCTTGCCTTCTTCTCCCTCAGGAGGGGCATTTTTTGCCACAACGTTGCAGCTCATATATTTGCCCACCATCCGGGAATCGCTGATGGAACAATTCTCCTCTTCAAAAATTGAAATCTGGGCTGAGAGGTCCGGCCTGTTTATCTTCTCTCCGTAAACGTTTATTTCTTCGATTCGGGCTCCAATCATCTGAGGAGGATCTCCCACCACGAGAGTATCTCCAAAATCCTTATAGAGAAGCATCCGGAAGCGGCTGCGGTCCTTGTCGTCGTCATCATTCTTCTGCTCTTTCTTCTGAGGTTCTTTCTTTGCCGGCTTTGCCTTCGGCTTCTTCTTTTTGCCGATAAGAGCCGCTCCGCCTATAACAGCTGCACCGCCACCTATGATGTAAATCCACGGAATCTCTGTTCCTTCTTCTTCCTCACCTTCCTTATCCGAGGCAACGGTGGTCTTTTCCGTCAGCTGCCCGGGTCCGCGGTATTCATATAGATATTTCTGATATACTGCAATTTCGTGCGCTCCCGCCTGAAGCAATTTGCAGCTTACCATTATCAGCAGTTTGGAATCCCTGCCAGGATTAATGTTCTCAGATGGAAAATGTTCGTAAACTCTGAAAACTTTGCCGTCTCCCCGGAAAAAGGCCTGAGAGTATGAAGATGTCATTGTTGCTCCAATCTGGTAAACGAGCTTACATGCTTTTAGAGCCTGAGGAGTAAGACCCGGGTCAAATGCCCTGTCGTACTGGAAAGTTACATTGTCCTCATCTCCAAA
This sequence comes from Bacteroidales bacterium, assembly GCA_017548505.1. Classification (GTDB taxonomy): domain Bacteria; phylum Bacteroidota; class Bacteroidia; order Bacteroidales; family UBA932; genus Egerieousia. The sequence continues at coordinate 31,178 of JAFYZX010000005.1, forward strand.
GCGTATCTTGGAAGGAGGATCCTGCCAGGTCATGGTAACTGTGCCGTCGTTTGTGCGTGCATAGTTCCTTCTGATGGTCCACAGCTGTTTCTTATCTCTCCCGCTTCCGTTATGGGAAATGCCATCGCTGTTTTCCTGAATCTCGGTCTTTACCAGCACCCAGTAGCCTTCTTCTGCAAATGCTGAGGAAACTGTCGCGATAAAGATGAAAAGAAACAAGCACTGTCTAATCCATCCCAATCGCTGGGAAAAACTATGATGGTTCATTGTAACCTGTTTTATTTCTTTACTTTAGGGCAACGGGACTTTATATAGTTGTACACAAAGTCAAAGTCTTTCTTAGGCACATATATCTGGTTGTGCTCAAAAGGCTCGTGAACCTTGATGCACTTTAGCCATCTGAGAGGCTTTATCCTGCGTACAACCTTGAAAGTGGAGGTTGAAACCTGCTTGGTGGTAGAAAGGATTCCGACACCGGTAGTGGTGAGATTTCCCGTTGACGCACCAGCCATGGCAGTTATCCAACCCAGAATCTGGGCTTTCTTGAATTGCTTTGGCACCTGGATATGGCGGATCTGTTCTTCATCCATTTCAAACAGAACGCAATAGCTGCCGCCATAAATAAAAGTAAGTACAATCAGGCTGATAATTGTGAGGCCTGCCATAATAGCCATGGCTATCAAAAGAGCCTCTCCCATTCCTGTCAATTGATCCCAGTCTCCGTGTATGATAGCCGGTATTACTCCGAATACCAGCATCATACCCGCCAGAATAAAGAAGAAAATCTTGAGTACGGTAAACAGGATTACTGGATTTGTAAGCATATTGAGCTTGTAAACCCAGCGGTACTTGCCATCGTTGCAGAGCTTGATTTCGGCACCCTGGTAGTTTTTATCTGCGGCTTCTCCTTCCGCATGCTTTTCTTCCGAATAGTGTTCCTTCTCTACGGGGATGTTCTCTTTTGCGGAGCCTTCCACCGGATTTCCGCAACTGGTGCAGAATTTTGCGTTGTCCGGCAACTGTGTTCCGCAGTTTGTGCAAAATTTCATAGGACTATGTTTTTAATTATTTCTAGGAAAGGTCTATCCCGCAGCTGCGCAGGCCGAGCAATACAAAAATCAGCAAGGCGGCGGAAAGAACGAGGGTAATGACCATAAGAAGCCAGTTCTTTCTGTTTTTCCTCTGCGATAAAAGTCTGGCAATTAAGACCAAAGACAAAACCAAGATTGCTACGACAATCCAGTTCTGAGTCTGGCTGAGTGCAAGAATTGTATTCATGGCAGGCCCTAAAAATTGAAACCGATATCCTTTACCAGGCGGACGGCAAAGCCGGCAGCTTTTGAGTTAGAGGGATCATTATATACTCCTTTTAAAACTGAGGAAATAATCACAGCACCTCCCTCCGTGGAAGTCCAATAGAAGCCTTCTCCAAGACGATCAACATTCGTACCCATACGCCCTCCGGTAATAGGAAGGAAGACGGCGCCCTTAGGCTCCCAATCGGTTTTCCAATCGGATGAAGAAACTGTATTATCATTAAAGTTTGAGTGGGCTGAGTTCATCGCCGGGCTTGTCCAGGAGCCATCCGGGAGAAGGATAAGGCCCATTATCCCATTTACAGTTGCAAAGCCATATTTTGTTGACGCATCGGCGCGGTGAGTCGTGATTTCCGACTCGGGGATGCCGAGCAAATAACCCCACTCCGCGCGTGACAGAGTTCGCCAACCGAAGCCGGAGGCATTGCCGCCGTTCGTGATTGCACTATTGCCCCATTCAGACCAGCTATAATCATTTTCATCATCGCTGACGTTGTTTGGATTGTTTTGCGTTCCCCATCCCAAAAGATCCCGGTGATCGTCGATCTGCGAATTGCCGAAGCTGTCCCACTGGTTTTCGGCAAATTGCCAGGAACCCACGTACTGCAGGTTACCCTGAGAGAAATAGACCTTTTTCTCTTCCGAGACGGAGAACTTGCCGATGTATCTGGCGGTTTTCCACATGTGAGAAGCGTCATCAAGGCTCTTGAACTTGTAGAAAGTGCTAGGTGTGAGAGCACGAGTTTTTTCAAATATAGTATAATTATCTCCGTTGCATAGGTAAAAATAGTAATCCAACACAGTTCCCGGGCTGTCGATGTATCCTGAATAAACTACACCCTCGGCATCGGCAAACCCGGCAAGGGGACCGGTTGGGAGGGTATATTTAATACCATCATCCTGAATGCCTCTGACTTGCCGAGGCCTGACGTTGCTTACACGGAATGAATAATTCTTGAAGGTTGTTTGCAGGCCAGGAATGTGGAACTGGACGGAATTCTCCGGGATGCTCAGGCTCAGGTTCAAAGTAATAGCCGTTCCGCTGACGGTGTATGGGACATTCTGCTGCTCCAGGTAATAGGTTGCCGGCCATGCGTCGTCGGCAGTGACGAACTCAAGAATCTGCTTGTCGTTGAATGTAGTAAATTGCGGTGTAACATTGACCGGGAAATAGATGGCGTGGCAATACTTTCTGGCGGCGGCAAAATCACCCTCGGTAAAAGCGGCGCTCTGCGTTGCCTCCCATGTAGAAGCTCCAGCGTTGTATGTAAGAGTGAGATACTTGTTGTTTATATCCTGAAACTTGACATAAATCTTATCTCCGCCGAGCCATACAGATTTGGCCTCCGCTTTGGTCTTTGGCGCATCGACGGTTACCTTGAAGGTAAAGTGGGCGGTCTCTTCCTTATCTGTTCCGTTGTCGTCAGGGGCCGGAAGATCATTCTTAGTGCAGGCGAAAAGCGCAGCGAACGCGCAAAGGAAAACAAATGCTTTTTTCATAATACAATCCTCCCGGTTAAATGTCTTCTTCATTCCACTTAGCTGGATTGGATACCTGTAACAAGGAAACAGCAGCCGTCAGTTCCACCATTATGACAGAAGGTGCTGAATAGGTTTCTTTCATCATTTTATCCATAGTATATCGTTTGTTTATTACTTTTCTGGAACAGAGGCGATGAGGGCCCAATCTCTCAGTTATGCAAATATACCTTTTTTATCCTATTCCGGCTAGCTTATTAAGGGATTTTGAAAATTCAAGCTCGGGGGGGGTGCGGTGGAACTCATCGAGAAGATAGGCACTCAGAACTGGCTATTGCTACAACTGTAAGTATATGGGCCGGCAAAGCCGGAGCGTTGTAATCGTTGATGATGCGTGGCTATCGTGTATTCAGTATCGTATTCTAGAAGGTTGATTTTTGTAAAATATCGCATTTTAAAATGCTGATTTTTGTAAAATATCGCGTTTTGAGAAAATTTCAGTACCTCTACGCCGTAAATAGAACAATGCTATGATAGACAAGAGAACATTGGTTTCTACAGATGATTATACAGCCTTTATCTGGAATGAGGGGAAGAATCTCACCGTGTTTTATTATAACACCAGAGACAAGAAGGAAGCCGCTTAGAGCCCCAATAAATAATGGTTGTCACCAATAAGGGCAACCTCAAAATGTTGACCAAAAAGTGACCAATTTTGGGGGATAAAAAGGAAAAGACTTTGTATGATGCTTGGAAATGAGCAACTTACAAAGTCTTTTTGTACCCGGAGCCGGAGCGTTGGAATCGTTGATAATGCGTGGCTATCGTGTATTCATTGGTGGCTGTATAAAGGAAAGCTCATCAAATGCTTAACTTTTCGGGTGATGTATTCACGATAATCCCCGAGAAACGCGGTCAAACGCGGTCAAGTTTTGGAAACGTGGTCAATTGTGGTCAAGCTAGAGGGGGCGGACAAATCTCAAGATTGTACCATAAAAAAGAATCTTGATAGGGGCGGAATGGATGGGGTTTTATCTAAAAAACATCTATTTTTGTTCAAACAATGAAATATTATTGATGAAACGGAAAGCTTACATTTTTTTAGCAATAATATTCACCAGTTTAAGTTTTATTGTCATCTACCCGAGACTGAGGCCAGGCAATTTGAAATCAATAGCACAGAAAGTAAGACTCAGCGATGACATTAAATATGCAATTCTGGTAGATTATGGGAGGCATTCCGGAAGGAACCGCTTCTTTGTCTGGGACTTTGAAAAGGACAAGGTTGTGCTCTCATCTCCTTGTGCTCATGGTTATGGTGGTGGCAGCACAGCCCGCCATTGTGTTTTCAGCAACAAGATTGGAAGCCATTGTTCTTCTGAAGGAAGATATACATTAGAGAAAGAGAGACAGATGTACCAGTTTTCAGGAAGGAAATGCTTTCCGGTAAAAGGATTGGATAAGGGTATAAATGATAATGCTGAAAAGAGAGCTATACTGATCCATCCGGCCAGAATGCCATCTTTTCCCATTTATCCGTTTCTTTTCCCAGTGCGAGTTATAAATCTGGGTTTCTGGACTATTCGTCCTGCAAGTGAGGGTTGTATCACTATTCCTGGAAAGCAGTATGAGGAATTGAGAAAAATTGTCGCAGCCGCGGGTGTCAAACACGTTATGCTCTATGTTTATGATTCTTCCAGTCTGAATGATTCTTAAGGGGAGATTCTGAAAAATGTGGTCAAATTTGGGGGATAATCGCTATCTATCGTTTATTCATTGTGCATTACTTTGCCAGAAATTCCGAAGGTGTGCTGCCTGTGACCTTCTTGAACAATCTGCTGAAATGGTGGGGATATTCAAAGCCCAGCAGGTCGGCCACTTCGCCAACACTTAGCCCTTTCATCAGGAGGTTCTTGGCCTGATCAATTACGAAACTGTGGATGTAGCCGATGGCAGTGCCGCCGGTGCCCTGATGGATCATATCACCAAAGTAACGGGCTGAATAAGCTAGTTCTCCGGCACAATATGAAACGGTAGGAAGGCCCTTTTCATGTTGCAGCCCTTGGGTGAAATAATCGACAAGCAAGCGGTGGAAGCGTTTGAGGATATCGCTTTCGCCACTTTCTTTCTGTGAAAGTTGGCGTAGATAGATTCGTTGGCAATATTCCAGAATCAGTTGGAGGTAGCTTGTAAGGATATTCCTGAGCGCAGGTGAATCCGGATTCTCCTGCATTTCTTTGCGCATAGTGACCAGAAGAAGCGAGAAACGCTCATATTCGGAGGATGTCATCCGCAACCAGTCCGTATCGAAGTAGGAGAAAAAATGGTATCCTTCCATTTTCCCTTCGAGCGGAGATCCTTTCAACAGTTCCGGGGACCAGAGCAAGGCCCAACCATTGATGTACAGGGGCGTTCCGTTGTCTTCTCCTCCGCCTATCTGTCCCGGCGCTACGGCAATGATGGAGCTATCTCCTACGATAATGGATTTGGTGCCATAGGACAGATATTTAGGGAATTGCTGCTGAATGAAGAGACCGTAAACCCCATAATTATTGAGACTGTTCCGGAACGGAGAAACTTCATCATAACTGATGAGCGCCAGCTGAGGATGCAGGATAGGAGCGCCTACATATTCCGCATAGACATTAGGATTAGAAACCTTCAGAATCTTCTTCATAACCCTGCAAAGATAGCAAAATCTGCGAAATTGGTATAAAGTCAGCGAATATTGACACAAAAAGCTGCGGGCCTCGCCGTACCTTTGCATCGTAAAACCAATAGATATGAAACGAATGACTACATTGCTTCTTGCCTGCCTCGCTTCTTTGGCACTTTTCTCCTGCGAAAAGATTGAGCCGGTTGAGATTCCGGAGCCTCAGAAAGGAGAAGAGAAGCAGCCGGAGGACAATAAATACAACTCCAACAATAACGACCAAACAACCATAATGGTTATGAACATAACTGCCGGCGGAAAGACCATTACCGCCACACTGTCCAATAACGAGACCGCCAAAGAACTGGCCAAGAAGCTGAAAGCTGGCGCTGTTACCGTCCAGATGAAGGCCAATGGATTCGAGCACTACGGGCCGCTGGGTTTTACGCTCACCAACCACAACGAGCAGATTGCGGCCGCCTCCGGAGATATTATGCTCTACAACAGCAATAATATCTGTGTGTTCTATGGCAACAACAGCTGGTACTACACCCCGCTCGGAAAGGTGGACGGTCTCTCTGCAGACGAGCTAAAGACATTCTTCGGCACAGGCGACATCTCCGTCACATATTCACTGAAACAATAACACGTTATGCAAAAGATACTCATCACCCTTGCGGGCATCGCCCTGCTGGCATCCTGCTGCAACAACAAAAACACAAATGATATGAACCTCACACAGGAATGGGACAAGACGTTCCCAAAATCCGACCTGGTGGAGCATTCCAAGGTCACTTTCCACAACCACTACGGCATTACTCTGGTTGCTGATATGTATATACCCAAAGGCGCAGAGGGCAAGCTGCCCGCTATAGCGGTCTCCGGTCCTTTCGGAGCCGTTAAGGAGCAGACCAGCGGTATCTATGCCCAGCATTTGGCAGAACGGGGCTTTCTCACCATTGCTTTTGACCCGTCCTATACTGGCGAGAGTGGCGGAGAACCCCGCCGGATGGCTTCCCCGGACATCAATACCGAGGACTTTCTGGCTGCTGTGGATTTCCTTTCCGTGCAGGAGAATGTGGATTCTGAGCGTATTGGCATTATCGGTATATGCGGTTGGGGCGGAATGGCCATCAATGCAGCGGCTCTTGACCCCCGCATCAAAGCAACTCTCACTTCCACTATGTACGATATGTCTCGCGTGGCACGTGAAGGATATTTCGGTAGTGCCGATAATGTCGAGGCTCGCGACGCACAGCGCGCAGCCTGGGCTGCCCAGCGAACGGAAGATTATCGTACTGGTAATTACAAGCGCGCCGGCGGTGTTGTTGATCCACTTCCGGAGGATGCTCCTTGGTTCGTGAAGGACTACTACGATTACTACAAGACCGAACGCGGCTATCACCCTCGCAGCGGCAACTCCAATGACGGATGGAACATCACGGGCACAATGTCCTTCCTGAACCAGCCTCTGCTGGATATGGCCGGTGAAATCAAGACTCCTGTGCTTCTGATTCACGGTGAGAAGGCCCACAGCCGCTATTTCAGCGAAGGTGCTTTTGCTAAACTTAAGGGAGACAATAAGGAACTCCTCATCATCCCTGGCGCTGTACATACGGACCTGTATGACGATAAGGCAGGCGTAATTCCTTACGACAAGATAGAATCATTCTTCAAGGAAAACCTGAAATAAGTTGAAAGGCATTTTATAATGGTTGTCACCAATAAGGGCATTCTGAAAATGTGGTCAAAATGTGGTCAAATTTGGGGGATAAAAAGGAAAAGACTTTGTATGGTGCTTGAAAATGAGCAACTTACAAAGTCTTTTTGTACCCGGAGCCGTAGCGGTTAAACCGATTGTCACCGTTTATCCCTGCAGTTTGAACATTCCTGTGCGGATGCTGGCGATGACACCGCCGTCGATGAGCAGGTCGGTGCCATTGATGAAGGTGGCGTGCTCGCCAAGCAGGAACGAAGCGGCATCGGCAATCTCATCGCTGGTGGCCACGCGGCGTGCTGCAGAGGCATCGATCATGGCCTGATAGCCGTCACCGTTGGCATTGAACTCATCGTAGGCCAGGGGAGTGACGATTATGCCCGGCGAGATGGTGTTGATGCGGGCACGACGCTCGCGCCATGTGGTAGTGGCTGCCCGCTGAGCCTGCAGGTGGTTTACGCGCTTGGCAATCATATAGGCAAACCCGCTATTCTGCATTGCTACATTCTTGATGATAGGCAGTTCTGAAAGCTGCTCGGTGGTGGCGTTCACAATCTGAAGCTCATCCTCGTTGGGGATAGGGTACATGTAAGCGGCCTGACTCGAAATTATAAGTCCTGCCCCGCCCTCAGCCATCACTTTACCGAAAGCATCAACAGCATAGCCCGTGCCCACCATATCGAGGTTCACGATATGTTCTGGTGAGGCCTGATTGGGCGATGCGCCTGCCGTGTCGATGAAGTACATCACCGGGCCGAGTTCCGCCGCCTTCTTGGCAAAGGCCTCGATGCTCTCCTTTTCCAGGGCGTTCACCACGCATGTCTCCACATCGTAGCCGCTACGGCGAAAATCATCGCTGACGCGCTCCAGTGCCTTTTCGCTGATGTCGCCCAGCAGAATCTTCTTGCCTGCCGCAATGCGACGTACGATGGCTGTTCCCATACTGCCGGCACCCAGCAGTGCCACTACCTGTTTCTTCTCGTTTCTGTCGAAAATCATAGTATCTGTCTTTTAAAGATGATAGGTTGTCAGTCTCTTAGTCCCAAATCTGATAGTCTCCCATCCAGGCTTTAATCTGGTCATAGGACATGGTGAAGTAGCGCTTCTCCTGATCTAGGGCCTCCATTCTGGCCATCTCTTCCGGAGTCAGCTCGAAATCGAAGACCTCGATGTTCTCCTGAATGTGCTTTGGGTTGGATGAGCCAGGAACCACGCTGAAGCCCTTCTGGATGTGCCAGCGGATAATGGTCTGGACGGCGGACTTGCCGTGAGCGGTGGCAATCTCATTGATGACCGGGTCGCGAATCACTTCACCCTTGCTGTCACGGCCGCCAAGAGGGAACCAGCACTCGATCTTGATGTTGTATTTCTTACACATCTCCTGCCAATGCTTGCGCTGGGCGTATGGATGGCATTCGATCTGGAATATCTGTGGCTTGACAGTAGCTGTTTCCACGATGGAGTTGAACAGTTCGTCGTTGAAATCAAAATTACTGATGCCTATGGCACGTACTTTACCGTCAGCCTGCGCTTTCTCCATCTCTTTCCAGCCCTCGATATAGTTTCCCAGCGGCTGGTGGAAGTAAATCAGGTCTATGTAATCCAGGCCCAGGCGCTCCAGCATCTTGTCTATCTGCTGCTGGATAACCTTTGGATCGTACTCATTAGGCCAAAGCTTGGAGGTAATCCAGATCTCTTCACGGGGAATGCCGCTGTCCTTGACAGCCTGTCCTACACTGCGCTCATTGCCGTAGGCATGGGCGGTATCAATATGGCGGTAGCCGGCTTTCAGTGCTGCAAGTACGGAGTTGTAGGTAGTTACTCCAGCAGGGATGGAATAGACGCCGAGTCCGAACTGAGGAATGACAACGCCGTTGTTAAGTTTAAGAGTGGTCTGGTTCATGGGGTAATCTGTTTTAGTTATTGTCTCTTGTTCTTTTATCTGAGCAGCGCAACTAACGCTCAGCGCCAGAGCAGCAATGGTAAGAAGGTGTCTCATAATCATTCAATGGTTTTAATGAGTTTTGCAGGATTTCCGCCAACAATCGTGTTGGGAGCAACATCCTTGGTAACAACAGCACCGGCAGCCACTACGGCGTTCTCGCCAACTGTTACGCCGGGCAGGATGGTAGCACCGGCTCCAATCCAGGCGTTGCGGCAGATGTGAACAGGCTTGCACACCAGCAGCTGGTGGTCATGCAGGTCGTGGTTGTTGGAGATGAGCTGCACGTTGGCTGCAATCATGGCTCCGTCATCGATGGTAATGCCGCCGCGGGACATCATCAGACAACCGCCCATTACAAGGACATTCTCTCCGATAGTAACTTCGCTGGCACATACTAGGTTGAGCGGAGGGAGCACCCGGCTGCCTTCACCTATTTTGCCGACAAATAGTTCCTTCACCAGGTTATCGTATTCTTCTGTATAGGGCATCGTGTGGTTGATGCCAAAGACGAGTTTCACATCGCGCAATCCCTTCTCAAACTCTTCGGGACCGGACTTGCGGGGGTCAACAATGAATCCTTCCATTTTCTTGTGTATTTATTTTCTAGTACAAAGGTACATGGGTTCTATCCTTTCAGCCTTACTGTCATTTCGGAAAGATTTGACCAAATTTCCGTTTTGAATGATTATCTTTGCATCTATGGAAGATTACCTCTTTTTCAATACGCTTCAGGACCAGCGAAATCTGGCTGATTATCACAAGGATTACCATATCCATCTGCTTTGTCATGGAGGAGAGATGTCCTTTTCCATGGGGGCAAAATGCCATCTGGTTAGGGAAGGCGATTTGCTGATCTGGCAGATGACTACAGATTTTGACGAGATTACCTGTTCGGAAGACTTCAATGCCGATGTGCTTCTGGTGTCCGGACACTTCCTGAGTCTCTACAACCCCGAGCAAATCTGGGCCACCAAAGCCTACATCTATATCAAAAACAATCCTGTTTTCCATTTGGAAGATGCCGAGAGGACGTTAGTCGAGACCGACTTCCGTGCTTTCCGCTTGAGAATCAGTACAGAGGTGCGCTTGTTTGAAGAGGAAATCATCGGCGAAATGCTCCGCATCTTCCTCTATGACCTTTGGAATGTTTATTCGCAAGAGATAGAGAAACACCAGACCGAGGACATCACCTCCAGTCATTTCCTGCGCGTCCTGCTTCTTGTGCAGGAACACTGCATCCGTGAGAGAGAAGTGGCTTGGTACGCCGACAAACTGAACCTGGCCCCCAAGTATCTCTCGGAGGTTTGCAAGGACATTTCCAGCAAACCGGCCTCTGTATGGATACAGCACTACACAGCTCACGAATTGACCAAACTGCTTTCCGACAAAAGCCTCACGCTCACCGACATCTCCGACCGGATGGGCTTCTCATCCCAGGCCGTTCTGACCCGCTACCTCAAGCGCACACTAGGTATGAATCCATCAGAGTTTCGAAGAAAGAATCAAACGGCCAAGTAAATTACCTGTTTATCTTCACTGTGCCCAGAGCCGGAGCGTTGGAATCGTTGATAAAGCGTGGCTATCGCGTTTTGAGCAACTAAAAATGTGGTCAAATTGTGGTCAATTTTGGGGGATTGACTCACGAGTAACGCTTAACAAGAGGACGATAATAAGGCGCTTCAGCGCCCGGCACGGAGTGCCGCAATGCCCCTAGAGGGGCCGGCAAAGCCGGGGGTGAAAAAGTTTAGGTACAAGAAAAGGACTGCGGTTAGCAGTCCTTTTTGTACCCGGAGCCGGGATCGAACCGGCACAGGTTTTACCCCACTGGTGTTTGAGACCAGCGCGTCTACCAATTCCGCCATCCGGGCCTCTCAAACAGGATTGCAAAGATAATCAAAAAATGCAAAAAGCAACCTATATCAAATTAAAATACACTGCAATGTAAGTACCAGAAAATCTGTTATTTAGTAAAAATTCCTCCTGCGATTTAGCGGGAGGAAGTTTTATTAATAGGCTGGTAGACAGGTGTTTATATTGCAGCTGTTTTTGCGGTTACCAGTTAAAGTTGATGGTCTTTTTCAAGTCCGGATGCAGGCTGTTGGCAACCGGGCAGGTCTTGGCGGCAGATTCTATGATGCGCTTCTGCTGAGGGGTGAAGTTGCTGCCTTCAGGGAAGTGGAAGTCTATCTTTATTTCAACGACACGCCGTGGGTCTGTGCCCATGATCTTTTCAGTTTCTACGGTTGTGCCTTCGAGGGAAAAGCCGTAACTTTCTGCACTAATGCCCATTATAGTGAGCATGCAGCAGCCCAGGGAACTGGCCAGAAGGTCTGTAGGGGAGAAGCTTTCTCCCTTGCCGTGGTTGTCCAGAGGAGCATCGGTGAGGATGGTTGTTCCACTCTGGAGATGGGTTACCTCGTTACGCAGGTTGCCCTTGTATTTGGTGAGCATCATTGTCATGTCGCTGAGTATTGGTTATTTCTTTTTTGTTTTGTTTTTTTGGTTTCTTGTGCGGACAATGGTTTTTCTGATTTTTTCCCTGATTTCGCTGAGGCCTTCCTCTATTGTTTCCTCTGCCTTTTCTATAAGGGATTTTGGAATCTCGACGATTTCCCCCATAAGGGTGGCCTGGGTGCAGGTGAGGATTTTAACCCAGACAAGGTCTCCCGGCTTGGCATCCTTGGCGTCGAAAACGCAGAAGCGGTTGCCTGGGGTGCGGCCTGTCATCTGGGTGTCTGAACGCTTGGAAGGGCCTTCCACGAGAACCTCGTAGGTCTGGCCGATGCACTTTTGGTTGGATTTGAGGCTGAGAGTGTTCTGGAGGGCGATAATCTCGTTCAGGCGGCGTGTTTTTTCCTCTTCCGGGACATCGTCCGGATATCTTTTTGCCGCAAGCGTGTTGGGCCTCTGGGAATACTGGAACATGAAGGCTCCGTCGTACTGGACTTCAGTCATCAGGCTGAGAGTCTGCTGGTGGTCTTCCTCAGTCTCCGAGCAGAAGCCAGCAATTATATCAGTGGTGATGGCGCAGTCCGGCATAATGTTTCTGATATCGCTGATCTTCTGGAGGTAATCCTCGCGGGTGTATTTGCGGTTCATCTTCTGAAGAAGGCGGGTGCTTCCGCTCTGGACAGGGAGATGGATGTGAGGGCAGATGTTAGGGTACATTGCCATAGTGTAGAGCACTCCCTTGCGTATATCTTTTGGATGGGAGGTCTGGAAGCGGATTCTCATCTTAGGACAGGCGATGGCCACAAGTTCCAGAAGTTGGGAGAAATTAACCTTTCTTGTGGTGTTCTCAGGGTCTGTCCAGTTGTAGGAATCTACGTTCTGGCCAAGGAGGGTAACCTCCTTATATCCTTCTTTTGCAAGCTGTTCCGCTTCGGCGACGATGCTTTTTGGATCCCGGCTCCTTTCCCTTCCCCTGGTAAACGGGACAATGCAATATGAGCATAGGTTGTTGCAACCCCTCATAATGGAGATGAAGGCTGAAACGCCGTTGGAGTCTGTGCGGACAGGCTCGATATCGGCGTATGTTTCAAGGGAGGAAAGGTTGGTTTCCGTCATCTTGCCGCCCCGGTCGCTGATGAAAGAAATCACGGCAGGCAGGCTGCGGTAAGAGTCCGGCCCCAGGGTGAAGTCCACAGCGGGGTTCTCCAGAAGCTTTTCCTTAAGCCTCTGGGCCATGCAGCCGAGCACTCCTACAATTACCTTGCGGTTTTTCTTTTCCAGACGGAAAACGTCAAGACGGCCCAGCACCCTCTTTTCAGCGTTGTCTCTTACGGAACAGGTGTTTACAAGAATGACATCTGCCTTTTTTATTTCATCCGTGAAACTGCAGCCGGAGGCCTTCAGAATAGCGGAAGCCACCTGGGAATCCGCCACGTTCATCTGGCAGCCGTAGGTCTCTATGTACACTTTCAGATCCATTTTGCAGTATTTGCTTGACAAAGATAAGATTTTTAACTTTGCGGTGTGAGAATTGTTGCGTTAAGAAACAGGGCTTTTTTGTTTTTGCTTGCTGCTTTTGCCGCGGCATTGCTTTTGCCGTCGTGCGCAGACAGGTACAAGGACATTCAGGTTACCAGCTTAAAGCTGGAACGCATTATCCCGTCTTCCCTGAAGAGCGTGGATGCGGTGGTTCTGGTGGATGTGGACAATCCCCTAAGGTCGAAAGTCAGGGTAAGGAAGATGATGGGAACCGTTTACCAGAACGGCAAGCAAATTGCAACCCTTAATTCTGACGACGAGGTGGAACTGGCACCTAAAGGCATTTCCTCTCATCGTATAAAGATCAGGGTAACAGTAGATAACGCATTGTTTTTCTTTGAACAGTTTCAAAGAGGAGTGCGTCCTGATTACAAGGAGTTTACGGTGGACTTGAGCGCCATGGCGGGATCGGGCCTGTTCCAGTTCCCGGTGGAGAAGAAAAACATGCCGGTGGAAGAATTGGTAAGGCAGGCCCGCGCAGTCTGGAAAAGGTAACGTTATGAAGAAAATATTTTTGCTGGCGGTTTTTGTTGTTGCGGTTTCCATTAACATGGGAGCCCAGGACACCACTGCCGTTAAGAATCTGAGTCTTGTGGATTCATCCCTGGTTAACACCTCCGTGTTCTCCCTGCTTTCTTCGGAAGGGGGAGGAAGCGCCGTCATAGACCAGACAGACCAGGTAAGGCAGGCCTTTGACCGGTACAATTCATCCGCTTCTTCCAGGAAGAGCTATGGCTACAAGATTATGGTCTATTCCAGTAACGGAAAGGAAGCCAGAGGCGTTTCATCGGGTATTGCAGGTTCTCTGAAGAACACTTATCCCCATCTGAACGTTTACCGCTCATACAAAGCGCCTTTCTTTATGGTGCATGTAGGGGATTTCAGAACAAAAAGCGATGCCATGAAAATCCTTCACGACATCTCTTCTTCTCATAAACAGGCCAAGATAGTGCGCTCCACTATCGGCTGGTATGCTTTTTAAATCTCTTCCACCACTTGTTTTTTTTGTCCAGGGCCCATCTGCGGATAGGCTTTACGTGGCGGTCTATCTTCTCCGGATAGATGTCTGAAATCTTTATCAGCATTCCTGTTTCCTCAACTCCGCCGAAATAATCGTTGATGGCGGTATCGAAAACCTTCATGGAAGGGGAAAGGTTCATGTAGGAATGAATCAGCGGCGGGACATTTTCTCCGTTGGCCTTGAGTTCTTTCTGCATAACCTTGAGGGCATCCTTGTATTCCAGGCCCTCGAAAAGGGAATTGATGTAAGGGTCGTCTCCGATGCCTTCCAGTGGCTTATAGGCGGTTACCAGATGCTCCGGGTCCGGGAAGTACTTGTGAAGGAAACAGAGCAGGGTGTTTCTTGCCCTGCTGTTGTAGCCTGTGTACATGGTGACCTTGCCGAAGAAATACTTTATGTTCTCGTACTTGGCAACCAGAGCTCCCAGTCCGTCCCAGAGATTATCCAGAGCGTATATGCTTTTGCGTCTGAGGTTTGCGCTCTGGTAGTTCGGCTGGATGAAGGAGCGTCCGAGTTCGATTGTCCACGGGAGATATTCCTTCTTGAACTGCTCGGAGAAGGAAAGGATTTCCGTTGTGGCCATTTTCTCGGTAGGCAGGGCGCTGCACACGATATAGCGGTAGCCTCCGATGATCTCCTGGTTGTCTGAATCCCATACGAGAAGCTGCTTGTAGGCGTCGTGAGGGTCGGTATCGAACTCATCTATGTCGCAGGCCTTGCCCGTTCCTCCGCCGCCGAGGCGGAAGGAAATTTCGCGGAGCCTTCCGATTTCCCTCATCGTGAAAGGGGAATCTTCCGCAGTGATCTCGAAGATCATGTTGTCTCCCTTGCGGGTCTTGCCGATGAACTTTTCCGGAGTGAGTTCCCTTTTGATGAGGTCTCTATCTATTGGCTGAATTACTTTTTCCATAACTGTAAACTGTCTCTCTGATTTTGTCGCACCACTGCTGAGGAGTTTCCTTGGAATTCAGGATTTCCTCAGGGGTTATAGGGTCGCCGATGGTCAAAACGAAGGTTCTGTTCTTCTGGCGGAACATCTCGTGAGGAAGGAGAATCATCTCTATGAAAGACTTTATGCCAAGGGCCATCCTGATCTTTGAGGACCAGTAGAATAGCCTTGAGTTCTTTCCCTTGAAGTGCATAGGCACTATGCAGCGGCCGCTGTTGGTGGCCTGGCGAACGAAGCTCCTCTTCCACTCCAGATCCTGGATCTTGCCCTTGATAAGCCTGGAGCACGCTCCCGCAGGGAAGTTGAGGACGTTGTAGTCAGAGTTATAAAGATCCATTACTCCGCGAACCTGTTTTCCGCCGGCGGTTCCGAGATTGTTTACCGGAACGAAGAGTTCCTGCAGAGGCTCAAGGTTCATCAGAATATCGTTGACAAGAAACTTGGAAGGACCGAATCTCTTGCTCAGTTCCGTGGTGATTATGAGCCCGTCCAGACCGCCGAGAGGATGGTTGCTGACAAAGACGTATTTTTCTCCTTCCCTGAAGTTTTCAGGATGGAGGATATTCACGTTGTTCTTGACATTAAGGTACTCGAGGCATCCGTTTGCGAAATCCAGCCCCTTGAGGTCTCCGTACTTTGCCAGAATCTTGTTTATTTCCTTGAGATGTATGATTTTACCAAGTATCCAGATGACGAATCCGGGCAGCTTTTTTGCCAGACGCGGGTTCTTCTTTCTGATGACTTCCTTAAGGTTGATAGGTTCCATTCTGCCTTGCTTTATGGGCTTTGGTTTAGAGGACAAAATTAAAAAAAATAGTATCTTTGTTCCAAATGATGATGGAAGGTTCAAAATCGGGAATTGGCATCGGGCAGAAAGTTGTCCAGACGCAGACTCTGACTCCTATCCAGATCCAGACAATCAAGCTGCTGGAGCTTCCGCTCGTGGAACTTGAACAGAGGATCCAGAAGGAGATAGAGGAGAATCCTGTGCTGGAAGATCCTGTTGAGACCGAGATGGAGGAGAATCCCCAGGAAAGGAAGAAAGTTTCCCTTTCCGAGGTCAAGGATGACTCCATTCCGTCCTACCGCCTTTACATCAACAACCGCGGCCGGGACGAAAGGCCCGAATACAACACCTTCTCCGTAAAGGAAAGTTTCTACCAGTCTCTGCTCAACCAGCTTGGATACAGGAAGATGGATGAGCGCCGCCGCAATATTGCCACGTTCATGGTATGCAGCCTGGATTCTACCGGTTATCTTTCCAGAAATCTCGAATCCCTTGCAAACGACATTTATCTCCGTCTGGGAATAGAAACAGACGAGAAGGAACTTGAGACCATACTTACGGAAGACATCCAGCAGCTGGATCCGGTAGGGGTTGGCGCCCGCAATACCAGGGAGTGCCTGCTGCTGCAGCTCAAGGCCAAGGAGAACCGCACTCCGGCTATGGAGAACGCCATAAAAATCCTGGACGGTTACTACGAGGAGTTCACAAAGAAGCACTTCGAGAAGATAATGAGCCGCCTTAACATTACGGAAGACGAGATAAAGGATGCCTACGACGAGATCCGCAAGCTTTATCTCCATCCGGGAGGACAGGTGGACGATTCCTACACAGACCAGACAATGCAGATTGTGCCGGACTTCATCCTGGAGAACGAAGACGGCCGCCTGACGGTTTCCCTTCCTAAGCTCAAGATTCCGCAGATAAAGGTCAACAAGGACTATGAGAGATATGTGGAGAAGAAGCAGGACAGCACCAAGGCGGAGAAAGAGGCCACAAGTTTCGTGAAGAACAAGCTGGACAGCGCCAAGTGGTTCCAGGAAGCTATCCGCCGCCGCCAGGACACTATGCAGCGGACAATGAACGCTATAGTGGATTTCCAGAAGGAGTATTTCCTGGACGGAGACGATACGCGTCTCAAACCGATGGTTCTGAGGAACATCGCTGAGGTTACAGGTCTTGACATCTCCACCATTTCCAGAGTGGTGAACAGCAAATATGTCCAGACTCCTTTCGGCATCTATCCTCTCAAGCACTTCTTCTCCGAGGGTATGGTCACCGATTCGGGAGAGGAGGTTTCCACCCGCGAGATAAAGAAGATTCTCCAGCAGAGTGTCGAGAACGAGGACAAGTCCAACCCTCTGACAGACGAGGAATTGGTGGATCTGCTGACGGCCAAGGGATACAAGATTTCCAGGCGAACCATAGCCAAGTACCGCAGCCAGCTGGACATTCCTATAGCCCGAATGAGAAGGGAAATATGAAATATCTGAAAACCATAGCCGCCGTCCTTGCCGGGATGGCTTTTTTTCAATCATGCACTATGAAGACAAATGTTGACCTTATAGGTATCAACGGAAAGGTTTATACCGTGGATTCCGCTTTCAGTATCGCTGAGGCTTTTGCCGTAAAGGACGGCAAGTTCCTGTTTGTGGGCACTACGGAAGAGGTGCAAAAGAATTACACCTCAGACAATGTGATTGACTTTAAGGGCGGGGCCGTTTATCCGGGTCTTATAGATGCGCACTGCCACCTTCTGGAACTCGGGCAGAACCTTATGAGCGCCGACTTGAGGGGCTGCCGCAGCCTGGAGGAGGTTGTGGACAGGGTTAAGGCCTTCCACTCCTGCCACCCGAACCTGAAGCTCATAACCGGAGCGGGATGGGACCAGAATCTCTGGCCTGACAAGAGTTTTCCGGACAATACCCTTCTAAACGAGGCTTTCCCTGAAATTCCCGTATGCCTTTCCAGAATAGACGGGCACGCTGTTCTTGCCAACGATGCGGCTATCAGGGCTATGGGGCTGGATATCAACGATAAATATTTGAACAGGGGAGAATGCAAGATACTTAACGGCCGCTTTACTGGAGTCTTTATGGAGAACACTTGCGTAAGGTTCAAGACAGACCTTTCTCCGGTAAATGCGGACAGTCTCAGCGATGTTCTGCTGGAAGCCCAGATGGAATGCTTCCGCTACGGCCTGACCTCCGTTTGCGATGCCGAAGAAGAGTATCCGACTCTTCAAGCCCTGATTTCCCTGGCTGAAGACGGAAAGCTCCTTCTCAAGGTTGACGCCTGGCCGCTTCCAACCCAGGAGAACTTTGAGAAGGTGGCCCAACCTTTCACCCGCAAGAATGTGAAGGTGGATACATACAAGCTCTATAGAGACGGTGCTCTGGGATCCAGAGGCTCCCTTCTGAAGGAGGACTATTCCGATATGCCTGGAACAAAAGGCCTTGAATTCTATGCTTATGACCGCTTCAAGAGTTACTGCCAGTGGTGCTATGAACACGGATTTAGGGTTGCAACCCATTGTATCGGAGACTCTGCGGTTGCCTCTGCCCTGGATGTCTATGCAGAATTCCTCAAAGGAGAAAACAATTTAGGCTGGAGGATTGAGCACGCTCAGACCGTGGCCGATGAAGACATAGATAAATTCAGCCGTTATTCCGTTATTCCTTCCGTTCAGCCAACGCACTGTACTTCGGACATGTTCTGGGCAAAGGACAGGCTTGGAGACAGAATCAGGACAGGTTACCGCTACAAGGATCTTCTGAACCAGCTAGGCTGGATTCCAAGCGGCACAGACTTCCCTATAGAGAGCGTGAACCCAATCTACACTTTCTTTGCCGCAGTCTTCCGCAAGAATCTGGAATTTAAGCCAGAGGAAGGCTTCCAGATGGAAAACGCCCTGACAAAGGAAGAGGCTCTGCGTTCTATGACAATTTGGGCCGCAAAGTCTACAAGCGAAGAGGCACAGAAGGGCAGCATTGAGACGGGCAAGGCAGCAGACTTCATAACAACGGACATAGATTTCTACATCGCCGAGGAAAAGAAAGTGCCGAAGGCTCGCGTCACCGGCACCTGGATCAACGGAGAAAAAGTTTTCTCCCTGTAAGCGTCAATCTTAAATCTTCTCTCCATAGGCAAGGTCTCCTGCATCTCCCAGACCCGGGATGATGTAGGCTTTGTTGGTGAGTTCCTCGTCCACCGCTCCGACCCAAAGAGTTACTCTCTTGTGAGGCAACTGCTTTGAAAGATATCTGAGAGCTGCCTCGCTGCAGATAGATGCCACGATATGGGTGTGGATAGGTTCTCCCTCGTCTATGAGTTTGTTGTAGGTTAGCATAAGGGAGCTTCCTGTTGCAATCATGCAGTCTGTGATAATAAGTACCTTACCCTCCATAGGCGGACGGCTCATATATTCCATCTGGATTACAAACTTGTTGTCATTTCCGTATTTGCGGTAAGCTGCTATGAAGGAATTCTCCGCCTTGTCAAAAACTTCCAGCACTCCGTTGTGAAGGGTAAGTCCGGCCCTCATTATGGATGCAATCACTACCTTGTCGGCCAGGGTTTTGCACTGTGCAATGCCAAGCGGAGTGGCAATCTCCGTGTCTTTGTAGGCCAGGGTCTTGCTTATCTCCATTGCCGCGAAAATACCAATCCTTTCCATATTGCGCCTAAAACGCATGCTGTCTTTCTGGATTTTCTTGTCCCTTAGTTCAGCCAGATACTGGCAAACGATGGAGTTCTTTTCGCAGAGATTAACTATTTTCATAACATGTTTTGTTTTGGTTAAAGCAAAGATAAACAAAATCTACAATGCGCCGTCGTCTGAAAAGGAGAAATAACTGTTTCCGGCAATAATCAGGTGATCCATAAGCTTGATGTCGCAGGCCTGTGCGGCTTCCTTGAGCCTTTGAGTCTGGATAATGTCTTCCTTCCCGGGTGTGCGGTTGCCGCTCGGATGGTTGTGGACCAGGATGATGGAACTGGCAAGCTTGCCCATGGCTTTCTTGAGAATCATCTTGGTGTCCATGACGGTGGCGCCGATGCCGCCGCTGCTTAGCTTTTCCTGTGAAATAAGGCGGTTGCCGCGGTTAAGGTACATAATCCAGCACTCTTCGTGTGTAAGGTCCTTAAGCAATGGAGAGATTGTCTGGGCTGCCGCTGCAGATGAGTAAATCTGCGGAAGCGGAGGAGCCGACTGGATCTGATAGCGTCTTGAGATTTCAAATACGGCCATAAGCTTTACTGCCTTGCTCATGCCGATTCCGGGGAAACTGCGGAAATCTTCTTCTGAAAAACGGGAAAGATGGGCGAGGTCATTTGAGGCGGAGTCCAGGATTTCCCTGGCAAGCTCCACAGCGTTCTTTTCGGGCGTTCCGCTTGAGATAATAATCGCGATGAGTTCTTCCGTGCTCAGAGCCTGGGCCCCTTTCTGCACGAACTTTTCCCTGGGTCTCTGGCTAAGGTCCCAGCTGGTGATTGTCGAAAGATTCTTTTTCATGGCATTATAAATAAAAAAACTTCCCGAAAGTCGGGAAGTTTTTCTGTAACGCCATGCAAAACAGTAAATTCGCTGCAGTGTGAATCTTAAGAAAGTAAAAAACTTTCAGTTTTTGTACGATTGACTACTTTGCAGCAGCCTCTTCGAGCTTTGCCACGTGCTTTACAAGACCGCTCTTGAGGTTGGAAGCCTTGTTCTTGTGGATGATGCCCTTTGCTGCGAGCTTGTCCAGCATGGCGGCCATCTTAGGAAGCTTCTCCTCAGCCTCTTTCTTGTCTGTAGTCTCCCTCAAAGCCTTTACGGCGTTGCGGGCAGTCTTTGCATAATAGTGGTTATGCTCTTTGCGCTTTGCAGTCTGGCGTACGCGCTTGTCTGCACTCTTATGATTTGCCATAAATAATGTTTTTGTTTTTAAAAATCTGTAGTCGGTAGGAGAATCGAACTCCTATTACAAGAATGAAAATCTTGTGTCCTAACCGTTAGACGAACCGACCAATTGGGGCGCAAAGATATAAAAATTTATTTATTCTGAAAATTTTCTGCCCATTCAAATGAATAAACTACACTTTCCACCTGGCGGACAAGGTTTCTCTTCTTATATCGCGGAGCATAGACAAAACCTTGTATTACAAGTAGTTTGTTGGGATCTTTGGAGTAGATTACGTGTTCTACGAAAGGTCCGCCCATATAATCGTTTGCAACCTCCCAGAGACCGCGGATTTCCACATAGCTCTTGTCTTTGTACTTGTAGGAGGTCATTGTAGGGGTCACTGCGGTGGCTGTTGTCATATAACTGTTAGGGAACATTCCCGGAACATTGTTCTTGAGAACTTCATTTTGCTCGGCGATGACCGTTTCCATAGGCGGGAACTGAACTCCATCAAATGGAATTGTGTAGATGAGGATGCCCTGGTTAATGTAGGTCTTCTCGCTGGAAACCCAGATGAAGTTGTCTGCCACCTTCTTTATGGAATATCCCTTAGGGAAATATGTGGAGCCGCCGAATCTCTCTGCCACCACGCTGCGGACTGAGCTTTCCTCGAATTTCTTGGAGGCGCGGGCGATCCTTTCCTTTTCTATCTGGTCTATTGCACTGAAAATCACTTCTCCGTCTGCTTTCACAAGAGAATCTGCGATGTGAGCGTCCTTGGCGTCAACGGTTATGACAATCTGAGGCTGTGCCCAGACGTTCCTTTTTACAAATACTCCGTTCTCTGCAACCTTGCTGCTGATATTGAAGTATAGGATGTTACGATGACCCTTAAAGAGGTCTGAGAAAGCGTTCTCGTTGATGTTTATAAGGGTGAAGGAAGGCTCTCTCTGAGGAAGCATAGGATAATCCTTGGCCAAGACATCCCTTACGGAAGTTCCCACTTCTGAATCCCAGTTGGTCTTGTCCAGAATGACTATAACCTCTCCAGCTTTGCCGTTTACGGTCTTCATATAGGCGGAATCATCGCTGTTCCCGCAGGAGGTCAGGGCGAAAGCCGCAATGGCGAGCAATAACAAACTTTTACGCATAGCAGTATCTTTTTACGCTACAAAAATATCATAATCGGCGACAGGAGCTCTGCCGGGAATATCAATAAAATATCAAACTATTTAAGCAGGCGGAAGATATCGTTTCCGAATGCCAGTATCATAAGTCCTATCAATAGTATCATTCCCACTGTCTGGGCAGCGATGAGGAATTTGTCGCTTGGTTTCCTTCCCGTGATCATTTCGTACAGGGTGAACAGGATATGTCCTCCGTCCAGAGCCGGGATAGGCAGTATGTTCAGAACGGCCAGCATGATTGAAAGGAAGGCGGTGATGCTCCAGAAGGCCCTCCAGTTCCAGTATCCAGGGAAAATCTGCCCGATCGCGATAAAGCTTCCCACAGATTTGTAGGCCTTTGTCTTTGGGGTGAAAATCAGCTTGAGCTGCTTCCAGTAGTTGGATATCTGCTCTCCGGCCTTTTTGATTCCTGCAGGAATTGCCTGAAGGAAGGAGTACTTGCGTTTTGTGATGTTGTAGAACTTGGAGAGATCTCCTTCCACTACCACCCCGAAGAATCCCTCCGGACTGATCTGAAGCGGAATCTGGAGAAGCTGGAGGCTGTCAGCGTCTCTCTGGACGGTTGCCATCGCAGTTTTCCCGGGATGGGATGAGATGAATTCCAGGACCTCGGTGAACATAAGCGTTCTGCCTTCTGAAAGCAGGGTGGTGTCCTGGGCGGTGCTGTCCTGAGCCGGTATGTTCAGGGCCAGAAGCCTGTCTCCCTTCATTAGGCCCGCTGAGGCGTTTATGGACGTATCCGGAACTTCTGCCACCACAAACGGAATTCCGTACTCGAACAGGTCTGCGCTTTCCAGTATGGCTGGCATATATACGGGATCGATGGCGATTTCCTTGTTGGCACCTTCTCTTTCCACGGTTGCGGTCTTGGCCTGCTCCTGGATGAGCTGGAGGCGGAGTTCGTCGAACTTCTCCACCGGCTTGCCGTCGAAACTTAAGACCTTGTCAGCATTTCGGAAACCGATCTCGCGTCCCAGGCTGTTGGTTGCGATACCTGTTGTAACATCCTCGTTCTTTATGTATTCCTCTCCCCAGGATGCCATAATGCAGGAATAAAGCACCACGGCAAGTATCACGTTGAAAAATACTCCCCCGAACAGCACGAAGAATCTCTGCCAGGCAGGATGGGAACGGAACTCCCACGGCTGAGGATCTTTCTTCATCTGCTCCTTGTCCATGGACTCGTCTATCATTCCCGCAATCTTGCAGTAGCCTCCCAGAGGGAGCCAGCCGATTCCGTATTCAGTGTCTGATTTCTTCGGTTTCCATCTGAAAAGCGCGAATCCGGCGTCGAAGAACAGGTAGAATTTCTCCACCTTGATCTTGAACAGGCGGGCAAAGAAATAATGTCCGAATTCGTGTACGAGAACAAGCAGGCTGAGAGCCAGCACTACTTGCAGTATCTTCATTAAAACTGCCATAAATTATCAAATCTGTTTTAATACCTCCTGAGCCCTTTCCTTGGACTGCCTGTCCGTAGAGAAAATGTCTTCCACGGTAGGAGAGGCGACAAAATTACATTTTTCTATTGTCTTTTCTATAACGAGAGGTATCTGTGTGAACTTTATTTCTCCCTTGAGGAACGATGCCACAGCTACTTCATTGGCAGCATTCATTGCGCAAGGGATGTTGCCTCCTTTCTTGAAGGAAGAGTATGCGATTGCCAGGCAAGGGAACTTCTCAAGGTCCGGAGCAAAGAATGTGAGAGATCCGAGTTCAGGGAAACTTATGCGCTTGGTATTCAAATCTATGCGATTCGGATAAGACAGGGCGTACTGGATAGGGACTCTCATGTCCGGGTATCCGAGCTGGGCCTTGATGCTTCCGTCCGTGAACTGCACCATCGAGTGTATGATTGACTGCGGATGCACCACCACCTCAATCTTGTCTACCGGGATGTTGAACAGCCAGGCGGCTTCCATTATCTCCAGTCCCTTGTTCATCATCGATGCGGAATCTATGGTGACCTTGCTGCCCATTTTCCAGTTAGGGTGGTTGAGGGCCTGCTCTACGGTTATGCTGTCAAATTCTTTCCTGTCAAGGTGCAGGAACGGCCCGCCGCTTGCGGTAAGAAGGAGTTTCTCGATAGAGGCCCTTTCTCCCTGCAGGCTCTGGAATATGGCGGAGTGCTCGCTGTCCACCGGAATAAGCGGGCTGCCGCATTCCCGGCTCAAACGGCTGATTATGCTTCCTGCCGCTACCAGGGTTTCCTTGTTTGCAAGGGCTATGACTTTGCCCTTTTTCATCGCGGAGATGGTAGGGGCAAGTCCGGAAAAACCCACCATTGCTGCAAGGACTATGTCCACATTGCTTCCTCCGGCAAGGTCTCCTGCGCTCTCCACTCCTGCAAATACCTTTATGTCCAAAGGTTCAAGAGCGTCCTTTACTTCCCTGTATTTGTCCTTGTTGCAGATGACCACGGAATTCGGATTAAACTGCCTTGCCTGCTGGATCAGCAGAGAGGCGTTGCTTCCTGCCGAGAGCATTTCCACCTGGAAAAGGTCTTGGTGGCGTGAGATTACGTCCAGAGCCTGGGTGCCGATGGATCCTGTGGACCCGAGTATGGCTATCCTTCTTTTCTGTTCCATCTTACGGGTTATCGTTTTGTTTTTCCTGCTGCGGGATCTGGCCCGAGGTTATCGTCTGGATGTCCTGCATCTGCTTTTGCCACTGAAGGATTTCCTGCTTTAGGGAGTCCAGCATAATGCGGTTCTGCACCATTTCCTTCCTGGTCTGCTCGTTAGGGTAACCGGGTATGAGCCTTTTGAGCGGTGTAATGGAGATTATCAGAAAACTCAGCAGAAATGCGGCTACCGCTCCAATCAGAACATACAGCAGCAGGCTTCTTCTGCTAACCTCCAGGTGATATTTGCCGGATAACGATTTTAACATAAATTCATTTAACTTTGCACCCGTCAGATGGAGAGAGTCATCGGTATAGATTACGGAAGAAAGCGTACTGGGATTGCCCAAAGCGATCCTCTCGGAATCTTTGCCTCTGCCCTTGACTTCGTGCCAAGTGCAAAGATAATTGATTATCTGAAAAACTACGCCCAGAAGGAGACCATAACCCTGTTTGTGGTGGGTTATCCCAAGAATCTGGACAATACTCCGAGCGAGAACCTCAAATATGTGGACGCTTTCCTGAAAAACCTCAAGAAGGCTTTCCCCGATATTCCGGTTGAACTCGAAGACGAAAGGTTCACCTCCACAATCGCTCACCGCACCATGATTGAGGGCGGTATGAAAAAGAGCGACCGCAGAGTCAAGGGCAATGCGGACAAGATCAGCGCGGTGCTGATTCTCCAGTCATACCTGAACCGCAAGGCATCGCAGAGCAAGAACACACAGAACACAACAAACACACAATAAAAAAGAATAAACACAGAATATGATACTCCCTATATATGTTTACGGACAGCCTGTCCTCAGAGAAATAGCAAAGCCGGTTGACCTCAATATGGAAGGCCTTGACCAGCTCATCAGCGATATGTACGAAACCATGAAAAATGCCGACGGCGTGGGCATTGCCGCTCCGCAGGTTGGCAAGAGCCTCAGGATCGTAATCGTCGATGGCACAGACCTGACAGAAGATTATCCTGAACTCAAGGATTTCAAGAGGATTATGATCAATCCTGAAATCATCGAGAAAAGCGAGGAGACTGCCGAGTATTCAGAGGGCTGCCTTAGCGTTCCGGACATCAACTGCAACGTTGTCCGCCCAAAGAGCATTACCGTAAAGTACATCAACGAGAAAAGGGAAACCGTTACAGAGAAGTTCGACGGCTTCGGCTGCCGTATGGTAGAGCACGAACTGGACCATCTGGATGGCCACATGTTCATTGACCGCGTATCCCAGATACGAAGGAAACTCATAGGCGGCAAGCTCCGCAAACTGGAGACCCGCAACTTCCGCCCAAGATATAAAATCAAGTAGATTCAGCAGATAACATAATTACAGGCAACCTTTTTCAAGGCCTGTGGCCGCCCATGGCCTCATGAATGGGTGGCCTGCCTTCAGGCAGGTCGGGACGAGCGAAGCGAGGGCATTTGAAAAAGGGTTGCCTGTAATGTGCTTTATTTCAAGAGGTCGAGAACGGATGGGGTGAGGTACTTCTCGATCTCGGCGTAAGGAACTACGAACTCAGGAGCGCCGGCAGCGTATGCGGCAATCTCGTATTCCTGGTAGGAGAAGAGGATTCCGTCCTTAACAAGGCAAGGAGGAGTCTGAGGCCTTGCGGCAGAATACTTGGAAACGGAATTCTCCCAGCAATAATCGTAAAGAGTTTCCTCATCGCCGATATTCCAGTAATCCATAAGGCCCTTCTTGATGATCTTGTCAAGGCCTTCGTCCGTAACGTCTTTGAGGATGAAGAAGTCTCTAATGATCTTGCCGTCAGCCTTGCGGAAAGTTACGCCGTAATGGGTTCTGCCGCCGTGTGCTCCGCCAAGATAGACATCAAACGTGTACATGAAAGTCACGCACTTGTCGTTCTCGAAGTCTTTCTTTATCCCGATTTCGTAGCTCAAGGCAGGAGCCGCAAAGTCAGAGGATTTCTCAAACCTTTCCTTGTAGGAATCTCCGTAAAGCTTCACTATTGCCTTGGCGTCTTCCATATCTCCCTCATAGACTTTATCGTATTCGTTGAGGAAAGAAAGATGCTCCTTGATCCAGTCTCTTACGGCGTTGACAGACACGATGTTCTTGCCGTTGGACTTTGGCCAGTCGATATCCAGGCTTACCAGAATCTCGGTGCTGTCCTGGTCTTCTATCGGCTCGTCAAGGGTGAGCATAACCTTGTTCTCATAGTCATACTTTGCATTCTCAACCTGGAAATCTCCTGTAGCAAAAGGATCGTTGGAAGAAGAGAAATATTTGCATCCAGGGAATGAAGCAGCAACAATCAGGGCGGCGGCAATTAGAAGAGTCTTTTTCATATCTGTAATGTTTTTGTTTTCTGTTATTTGAGAAGATCTGCCGCAGCAGGGGAAAGAAGACCTTCCATCTTGTCGTAAGGAATTGTGAAGCCTGGCATTCCGGCAGCGTAAGCGGCAATCTCATATTGCTGGAACTGGAAGTCTACGCCTGTAGAGGTAAACCAAGGACCGTATTTAGGAAGTGGAAGAAGGTATTCCCTTAAGCTTCCGTCTGTATATTCTCCGAGAACTTCTTCCTTGGTTGCATTGAAGTATTCGCACAGGCCGTCGAATGCCATAGGGATGAGTTTCTGCTCGGCTTCATAATCGTGAGAAACAATATCATTGCCGAACATTCTTCCGTCTTCCTTGCGGAATGTTGCGCCATAGTAGGAGTGAAATCCGTGGGCGCCACCGGTGTATTCTTCTACGACAAACATCCAGGTGACACATTTAGCATTCTCGAAAAGTTTGCTGGTAGAAATTTCCACATCCCTGTAGCCGTTGAAAATAGGCGGATCTATGGTTTCCTCAAGAGCTTTCTTTATTTCGTTTCCATAATAGTCTGCCATGGCCTGTCCGTTTTGCATATCCCCTTCAAAATACATTGGACCCTGGGAATTGTTGGCTGAAATCTGCTCGTTCACCCATTCCCTGACTCTGCGTGCCAGGATGGAATTTCCTTCAGGAAGATCCAGGTCGAGGCTAACGATAATGTGAACGGAATCGTCATCGTTCTTGTATTCGGAATCTGCAGGAGGAAGAGGGGCAAGCCTGTTGTCTACATAAGAGTACTTGAACTTCTTTACGGAAACGCTGTCTCCAGGTTTCAGGATAGTTGGTCCGCCTGCGTTATCCTTGCAGGAAAACAGAGCCATTGAAAGCATTACGGATGCTGCTACAATAAAGATTCTTTTCATGGTATATGTTTTTAATTATTTGAATATCAACTGTGTAAATTCCTCAAGGTAAATTCTCCACTCTGTCCAGACGTGGCCTCCCTCACTCTCAAAGTAGGTGTAAGGATACTTGCAAAGATCAAACTTTGTTCTCAGTGCTGCAACATCGTTATAGAGAGGATCAGCCTTTCCTACGCCTATCCAGTAAAGCGGAGGATTCTTCTCCATCTGAGCCTTCCACTTCAGGTCTATATCGCGATAAATAATATTGTCTTTATATTCTTCCTGGACGGTCACGGCCGGGGAGAAAAGACCCACAGCCCCGAATAGTTTAGGATAGTTGGCGCTTATGTAAAGGGAGTGGAACCCACCCATGCTCAATCCTGCGATGGCTCTTGCGCTCCTCTTTTTAATGGTTCTGTAATTCTTTTCCACAAAGGAAGTTATGTCCTTGAAGGATTCTTCAAATTCTCCGTCCATTGTCTTTGGAAGATAGAATAGAGGCATATTGTAGCCGGTGGAGTTTTCCAGTGGAGCGGCCTCCTCCGCAGGATTGCCGTTAGGCATCACGACAATCATCGGCAATGCCTTGCCCTGAGCAATGAGGTTGTCCAGAATCTGGGCGGCCCTTCCGAAGTCCAGCCAGGCAGTCTCGTCTCCTCCCATACCGTGGAGAAGATAGAGAACAGGATATTTCTTCCGTCCTTTTTCATATCCGGCAGGAGTGTAGACCATCATCCTTCTTTGCATGTTCAGGGACGGGCTCTGGTACCATACAGCGGAAACGGTTCCGTGCGGCACATCCTTTATCTGGTAGTTCTGAGTCCTTTCCCCATCCACTATGAAAATGTTGTAAAGGTCTGAGATATTGCGCCATACAAATAGGTTCAGCGGGTCAAGAGCCTTCTGTCCGTCTATACGGTAGGTGTAGGCATAAATCTCAGGCTTGAGGGTAAAGGTGGAGGTGTACTCCCAGGTGGTAGAGTCCTTTCTGGAAAGGGTGGCATACTTCATTCCCTCGGGCAAAAAGTCTCCGCCAACGGTAATCTGCTTTGCGCCTGGAGCCTTAAGGCGGAATGTAACTGTTCCGTCTGCATTCAGCACAGGCATGGACTCTGTCTTGTCCGTGTACCATCCCTTTTGTGCGTGGAGGCTCAGCGATAACAGCATCATCGCCGCTATGCTCAGTATTAACTGTATGAATATCTTTCTCATTCTTTCTATCTTTTTCTGTCAGGTCCTCTCTGAATCTATGGGACCTAGCAGTATTTCGGGCTTTTTTCTGTCAGGTCCCCTCTGAATCTATGGGACCTGGCAGTTTCCCCTTACAGCAGAGGGAAGGTTTTCTCAAGGCCGATGGAGTGGGAGCCTTTAATCAGTATGGTCTTGTCTTTCATCGGATTCTTCTCAAGCCAGGCTATCAGGGCAGGGGTGTCCTGGAACAGAAGCACTTCCGTGGTGTCCTTGGCGGCCTTGATGCCGGTGGATTTCCTGGTGTGGAGCTCCTTGTAGGCCTTGGCGAACTCTTCTCCCACAAGAAGGACTTTTTCTGTCTGCATCTTCAGGGCCTGCTCCAGAATATTGCGGTGTTCCTTCTGGGAGTCGGCTCCCAGCTCTCTCATATC
Source organism: Bacteroidales bacterium (assembly GCA_017548505.1). GTDB lineage: Bacteria > Bacteroidota > Bacteroidia > Bacteroidales > UBA932 > Egerieousia. The sequence goes on from JAFYZX010000005.1 coordinate 60,543, forward strand.
GCCGAGCAGAAGAACCTTCTTTCCCTTGCGGCTGGAAAGGGAAAGGTTCTGGAAACTCTCCAGAGAGGCCTTCATGCTGGTAGGGTTGGCGTTGTATGTGTCCTTGATCAGTATGTTGTGCCTTGTCTTGGTCATCTGGGAGCGGTTGTTGGACGGCTCGTATGAGGAGACAGCCTTTACTGCATCCGATGTAGGAACGGCGAAGTAGGTTCCTATGCTGATGGCGGCAAGGACGTTGTCGGAGTTGTAGCTTCCGATGAGGTTGGTCTTTATCTTGATCATCTTTCCGCCCTTGCTTCCGGAAGGATCTGCAATCTCCAGCTTGAGGAACGGATCCTTGTCTGTGTTAGGAAGGATTTTGGCGCTGTTGCTGGAAAGGCCGTAAGGCACAATCTGCATCTCCGGACGCTTCTCCGCCATTTCCCTGAGCAGCGGATTGTCCGTGTTTACAAACGCTATCTTCTTGTGTTCCTGAAGGTTGTCGTAGAGTTTGCCCTTGGCTTTCATAACGCCTTCCAGAGAGCCGAAGCCTTGGAGATGAGCCTTGCCGATGCTGGTAATCAGTCCGAAGGAAGGGCAGACTACAGCGGAAAGGACGGCAATGTCTTCCGGATGGGATGCTCCCATCTCCACAACGGCAACTTCCGTGTCCTTGTCGATTCTGAGGAGAGTCAGCGGAACACCGATGTCGTTATTGAGGTTGCCCTCTGTTGCAACTACCTTGTATCTTGTGGAAAGGACAGCGTTTATAAGTTCCTTGGTTGTGGTCTTGCCGTTGGTTCCGGTAAGTCCGATTACAGGAATCTTGAACTGAAGCCTGTGGTGCTTTGCCAGCTGCTGTAGAGTCTTGAGGGAATTATCCACGATGATGACTTTCTTCGGGAACTCTTTCTTGGCCTGCTTTGCCTTGGCCTTGTTGTCTGAAATCACGTATGCGGCTCCCTTTTCCAGAGCCTGAGTGAGGAAGTCGTTGCCGTCGAAGTTTTCTCCCTTCAGGGCCAGGAACATGCAACCTTCCTGAATCTTGCGGGTATCGGTGCATAGGCCGGTGGTCTTCTGGTAAAGCGTGTAGAGCTTGTAGATGTCCGGTTTGCCGTCTTTAGAGCAAATCTTGTTTACCGATATGTTGTTGGCCTTGACTCCGAGTCCGGTGGAGCCGAATCCGCCCTCTCCCCTGAGAGTTTCGGAAAGCTTGTCCACCTGCTGCCACTGCACTTGGGAATACTTTGCAATCACCATCTGTGCGATCCTTTCTCCAGGCTTGATGGTGAAAGTTTCCTTGGAAAGATTCACAAGTATGACCTTTATTTCTCCGCGATAATCCGCGTCTATTGTGCCCGGAGCGTTGGCTACGGTAATGCCGAACTTTGCTGCCAGTCCGCTCCTCGGACGGATCTGTGCCTCATAGCCTTGCGGGAGTTCTATGAACAGGCCGGTTGGCACTATGGTTCTCTCCAGGGAGTGGAGTTCAATCGGAGAGTCAATGTTTGCGTTAAGGTCCATTCCGGCCGAAAGGCTGGTTGCGTATTTCGGCAGCGGATAGGCAGACTGGTTTACTATCTTTACTATCATCGTGATAATTTAATTTTTGTCTTTTTCTTAAGGAACACCAGGAAGACTCCGAGCAATAAAGTGTTGAAAGCGAGCTTGGCAATCAGCATTCCGGTGTTCTGCAGGTCTGCGGTTTGGCCTGTTATCTTTTCAAGGGCGAACTGAGCTCCTAAGGCAACAAGATACAGGATCACTCCCACGGCTATGTATGAAAGTATCTGTTTCCATCTGTATGGGATCGGATAATATTTCTGCCCGAGGTAGGCGCTCAGCAGAAGCATTGCAAGGCAGCTTGCCAGGTGAACCCAAACGGAAGCCCAGTAGGAGAACATAGGCATGAATATCAGGTTGCCCACAATGGTAACTCCCAGTCCCAGAAGGGTTATGACAATGGCGTATTTTGTCTGGCCGCTTAGCTTGTACCACATGCTGACATTGAACAGCATTCCCAGAATCATATAGGCGATCAGCATGATCGGAACCGTTCCCAGCGCACTGCGGAAGTCCTTGCCGAGTATCAGGCCTATGATGTCCATGTAGAAAACTATGCCCAGGAATATCAGCATGCAGAATGCCACAAAGTATTCCATCACCTTGGCGTATAGCTCGTTGGATCCTTTCTCCTTATACCTCGAGAAGAAGAACGGCTCAGCCGCATAGCGGAACATCTGTATGAACAGGTTCATTATTACGGCCAGCTTGATTGCCGCCTGGTAGACTCCGAGGTCCGCCTTCCATCCGTCTCCGGTGATGCCGTCCCCAACCAGGAAGCGGAACAGAAACCTGTCCGCGCTCTCGTTGATGATTCCCGGAAGGTTTGCGATCATAAGCGGCAGGGAATAGAGCATCATCTTCTTCCACAGGGCTCCGTCGAACTTGAAACGTATTTTCAGAAGGTCCGGAATGAAGAGCAGGAAGCAGAGGACGCAGCTCAGGAATACCGCAAAGATTATGTAGGAGAAGTGAATCTGCTCAGGAATGAAAGCCGTAAGGAAGTTGCCCGGATGGGATGCCATGAACTTTGGCACTGCAAAGAAGAGCAGCAAGTTGAATCCAAGTTCGCTGACAATCTTGATGGATTTGAACAGGGCGAATTTCAGGGCTTTCTGCTGGTACCTCAGCCTTGCAAACAGTATTGCCGTTATGGCATCCAGGGCCAGGATTCCTCCCACATAGACTATCATTTTGGAATAGCCCTCATATCCCATCGCGGAGGAAATGTTTCCGCTGAAAAGCCAGCACCCCGCAAAGAAGAATATGGCAAGGGTGGTTACAGTGGAAAGGGCGGTGGAGAAGACCGTGTGATGCCGTTGAGTGTCAACACCGCTATCCGTTCCGTCTTCCGATGTTGTGCCCTTTGAGGCAAACTTGAAGCACCCGGTTTCCAGACCGAGGACCAGCACTACCTGGAACACGGCTATGTAGCTCATTATCTCCGCATACGAGCCATATCCGTCTGTTGTGAGGATCCTCGTGTAGATAGGTACGAAGAAGAAGTTGATGATTCTGGCCAGTATCGTGCTAAGCCCGTATATGGCGGTTTCGCCCGCAAGTTTTTTCAGAGGATTTGCCATATCAGTCTTCCATAGATTTCTTGTTGAACAGCAGCAGTCCGATGTTTATCTGAGGATACCATTTGTACTCTCCGTGGCTGTAATAGGTTGTGGAAAGGGAGATTGGACCTATCGGACTCTGCCAGACCAGGGCTGCGTTTGCAATCCAGTGCCCCTTTGGCATCTTTTCCGAATAAGTGAAGCTCCATCCGTCTGCATCCTTGGTAATATGCCTGTAAGGCTGGAAATACGCTCCTGTCGTGTGCAGGTAAACCTTGTCTGCAAAGCGGATTACAGGATGCAGTGCCACGGCTCCGAACGTGTTGGCCCTATAGCCTTCCATAAGCAAGGTTGTGGCGTGCGGAACCGGCTGGTATGCAGGCATTGCCAGAAGGTCTGAATAATAATTGGCAAACTTTCCCTTCTGGCTTAATACCATATCCAGCGAGGCACCAATGGAGAAGTTCTTGTCTGCCCTAAGATATCTTTCTCCCGTTATTCTCAGCGACGGGATATTGTGCTTTTTGCCCTTGATGTGCACTGCCGCGTGGTTGGTGGAGCCCGGGGAATACTCTTCCACCACGTAGGTGAATCTAGGCCTTATGCTCCACATAACTCCCACAGTTGGGTAGAGAGGATAGTCCAGAGTGTTCTTTTTCAGGACTACCTTGGCTGAAACCAGAAACGCGCTTCCCTTGTCCGGAGTATCTGTGCTCAGATAATCTTCCGTCAGATAGAAACTCTGGTAGGCACGTCCGATATCCACGCCTGCCTGGGCTATGGAGTTTTTCCTCAGCGACAGAGGAGTTGCCATTCCGAATCTTCCGAAGAATTCCTTGAACTGGATGTTCTCGGGAAGCTTGTTGGCCCTCAGGATGTTCTGGTTGCCGTTGTAGTAGTCGTACTGGTGGCCGACGAAATCCGCATAGTAATAGGCCAGCGGCTTTACCCCGATATCGTGGCGGAACCTCACGGCAGCACCCCTGTAGTACTTGCCGAGATTGACGCTTCCCTTAAGCCTCCACGGATTCATTCCGGCGTGTATGTATTCGGCTCCGAGGAAAATCTGGTTAAGGGAGGATGAAGATATGTTTCCGCCGACGCTTAGCTTCAGCGGGTGTGCTTTTGATGCCCTTATCTTCAGCGAGAACAGAGAGTCTGCGTCAGTGACTGTTTTCTCCGTTGCCACGGAAGGGAAGAACGTGTTTACCACTCCGCTCTGGATGACCCTGTAATATCCCTTTCTCAACTGGTTGAAATCGAAATTCTCACGCCTGTCTTCCCTGATGGTCCTGCGAATGAACCTTGCCGCCTGGGTAGGAATGGAGCCGGTTACGGTAATATCCTGATGGAACCTCAGCGGCGGAAGTTTTTGCTTGAAGGCCTCTCTCCTGCTTCTGGCCATTTCTTTAGGGAAGGTTCTTCCGGCCCTGGCTTTGATCTGGTCTATATGCTGTAGCGTAAGTTCATAACCCATCTGGACCAGTTCGTCAACCTTGTCGAATTCCAGCATCCCGAATTTATTGTAATCTCCCTTCAGGATAATTCCCACATCTTCAGGAATATCGTAGTTGCTTTTGTCTATCATAAGGCCCAGTGCCAGGGAGAGGGCGTTATCCTCATCCATATTGTAGTTTCCCGGGGCGCACTGGGCTCCTATTATAAATTCCGGCTTATAGATTTCCTTCATTTCCTTCCACGGGAAGTTGTTGTATAGACCTCCATCATAGAGAAGTTTTCCGTCTTCGTATACCGGCTTGAACACCAGTGGAATAGACATTGATGCCCTAATTGCCGTGCTGAGGTTTCCTGTGCGTTCTATCCTTGAGGTGCGGCTGTTCACATCCGTGGATATGCAGAAAAACGGCACCATGAGATTGTTAAAGTCATATCCCGCCGCCTTGCCTGCAGGGGCAAACAGGTTTATGACAGCAAGGTCCATCGGATAGGAGGAGATTAGCGATGTAGGGATTGCCCACTGGAACCTTTTCAGGGTGTCTCCCTCGATATTCTTTATAGATCCCAGATTGATGTTTGCCATAGTGGCGTCCGGTGGCCACTTGTAGAAGTAAGATGCGTATGGAATTTCCGCTTTTCCCTTGCTCCAGGCCGTAAATTCCGGCTTCTTGATGAGTTCCACCATCTCGTCCGGGCTGTAGCCAATGGCGTAAAGTCCACCTATGATAGCTCCTATGGATGTGCCGCAGATATAGTCTATCGGAATGCCGTTTTCTTCAAGAGCCTTGATTACTCCTATATGCGACAGGCCTTTGGCTCCGCCACCGCTAAGGACCAGCCCCACACCGCCCATGCGAGGGCTTTGCAGAGTGTCCTGGGCAAAGGAAATCTCCATCGCCAGGATCAAAGAAAACAATATCGCGAGCCGTTTTGCCATTAATTGCCAAAGTTAATCATTATATTTGTAAAGCCGATAAAACAGAAGGCAAACAAATATCAACAAGCTATATGAAAAAGATTTTTATGATTGCATCATTGTGCAGCTTCCTGTTTTTCTCCTGCAAGGGCGGGGAAAAAACAGAGGAAACCACTCAGCAGGCCAATCCGGAGCAGCAGGCAGAGCCTGAAAAGACCCAGCCGGAACTGGCGTTCAACCCGGATTCCCTTGGAACCGAGCCTGAGTTCGACATCGTGACCAGTATGGGCACCATCCGCATCAAGCTTTATGAGGATACCCCTAAGCACAAGAAGAACTTTATCCGTCTGGCTTCCCTTAAGTATTACGACGGAATTCTCTTCCACCGCGTAATCCCTGGATTCATGATCCAGACCGGAGACCATTATACAAAGGATAATCCTGACCGCTATGATATTTTTGGAACCGGCAGCCCTGGCTACACCATTCCTGCGGAGATCCTCCCTAACCACAAGCACAAGAAGGGAGCCCTGGCCGCAGCCCGCAAGGGAGACCGCGCAAATCCCGAGAAGGCTTCTTCCGGCAGCCAGTTCTACATTGTACAGGATGCAAGGGCCTGCGCCCAGCTGGATGGAGACTACACCGTATTCGGAGAGACTGTCAGCGGCCTGGATGTGGTTGACAAGATAGCATCGGTGAAGACCGGAGCCAAAAAGCAGGACCTTCCTAACACCGATATTAAAATAATCTCGATCCTTCCTGTAAAATAAGAATCGCTGAGCTAAAAATTATTCTACTGAAAATCAAGCACTTAGTTAAAAATTGCAAAATTTTTCAAAAAATTTTCTCCCCGATGCAAATTTGTGGCACGGGCTTTGCAATATTCTTAAGCGTAGTTTTTTCATAGGTTAATTTTTAGGTTTGAGAAATGGGTTGGCACTCCGCCAGCCCTTTTTCAATTTATGGAACTCTCGTCAAAATTTTGCAGTTTTGCCCAAAAGATATATCTTTGCAACCCTTTCTCGGGTAGAAAGGACAAGTAAAACACTTATTTAACAATTAAAAACTCACAGTTATGTCTGTAAAAATCCGTCTTTCACGTCACGGTAAGAAGAATTACGCATTCTTCCACATTTTGGCTACTGACGTCAGAAGCCCGCGTGATAGCCGCTTTATTGAGCTTTTGGGATCATACGATCCTAACACCAACCCGGCTACCATCGTTCTGAACGTAGACAGAGCAGTTTACTGGCTTCAGAATGGCGCGCAGCCAACCATCACCGCAAGAAGAATCCTCTCCTACAAGGGTGCGCTTCTCAAGAAGCACCTTGCAGAGGGAGTAAAGAAGGGTGCCCTCACCCAGGAGCAGGCTGATGCCAAATTCAACGCTTGGGTAAGCGAGAAAGAGGCTAAGGTCGAGAAGAAGAAGGAAAGCCTGAAGGTTTCCAAGGCCGACGCAAAGAAGGCCGCAGTTGAGGCCGAGAGCAAGGTAAACGCTGCACGCGCAGAGGAACTTGCAAAGAAGAAGGCTGAGGCTGAGAAGGCTGCAGAAGAGGCTCGCAAGGCTGCCGAGGCAGAGGCTAAGGCCGCTGAGGAAGCTGCCCAGGAGGCTGCTGCACCTGCAGAGGAAGCTAAGGCTGAGTAATCCCATGGACCTTGCATCCTGCGCACAGATAGCCAAGACTTACGGAAACAGGGGAGAACTTCTCCTGAGAATAAAGTCTGACCGCTTTTCTGAAATGCTGGAAGGATGCCAGGAAAAGGGAAAAGAACTCGAGGAACCGGTGTTCATCTATTTTGACGGACTGCCGGTTCCTTTTTTTATTTCTAGCGCCACCCACCGCAACGGGAACGCCTGGGTAGTGACCTTCTCCACAATCAGGGATAATGACCATGCAGAAGAGGTTGTAGGCAGAGACCTCTTTCTGGAAGCCAAAGATGAAGACCGCTTCAGCGACCTTGACATTTTGGTTGGCTATACCGTTATCTCTAAAGAAGGGATAAAGGCGGGAACAATTTCCAGGGTGATTGAATACCCTAACAACATCTGCCTGGAACTGGAAGAAACCCAGACCCTTCTTCCGTTCCACGAAGACCTGGTCCTTTCCTTCGACCAGGAAAACAAAACCATCGTGATGACAATCCCTCAGGGACTTCTTTAGAATATGAAAAGAATAGCATTGTTGATTGTTGCGCTGGCTGCAGTTGCCGGCGTTTCCTGCCGTAATGAGGCAGATGGAACATATCTGATTAAGGGACAGGTATCCGATTCTCTGGCAAAAATTCCGGGAGCCAAGGCTTTGCTCCTGAATGATGACAACTCGGTAGATACTTGTGCTGTAGTTGACGGAATTTTTGAGTTTTCCGGAAAGGCGGATAAACTGTCAAATGCCGTTGTATTCATTTCCACTCCAGAGAACCCGGAGCCGGATTTCAGCGTAGCGGAAATAATGCCGCCCTTTTTTGTACCTGTTATAAAGGAAGAGGGAATCACGGAAGTTTTCATCGGCGACAAAGTCGAGGTAATAAGCGGAGAGCTGTCCAAAAGGATTCTTAACTATCATAAGACATTGTTAGATTTTCAGATAGAAATCAACAATAAATTGGATTCGGAACCGGATGAGGAGATAGCGCTCAAATTCTTGGACAGCATGGGCTGTCAGATGCTGGAAAAGCTTAAGGCATTTTACGAGAAGAACACGGATAATGCCATAGGCCTGAATGCTTTCAGTATGTTGGCTCCAGAGCTGGACACAGATGAAATTATCCGGTATTGGGATATGGCATCAGACGCAATCAGGGAAAACAAGGAGTTCAGAAAGATGCTGGAAATGTCTCTTTCCGATAAGGGCCTGATGCTAAATGAAGAAGGCAAGATTGTGGACAAGTCTTCCGGTAACACAGCTGTCGGGAAAATGTTTGTGGATTTTGAGGTTAAAACAATTGACGGAAGTGTCGGCCGCATATCTGATTATTTGGGAAAGGGGGATTTTGTTCTTATGGATTTCTGGGCCCACTGGTGCGGCCCGTGCATAAACGAGATGAAGAATCTTGCAAGGATTAACGCCCAATACGCCGGCAAAAACTTCAAGATTATCAGCGTAAGCATCGAAGATGAAGAGGAGCAGACCCTCAGGGCAATCAAGGAAAACAACATGACGTGGACTCAGCTCAGTTCAACGGACACAGCCCTGGACGATGACTATGGAATCTTTGCCATACCATATCTGATCCTGTTTTCTCCGGACGGAACTATCCTTGAAAAGAATATCAGGGGACAGGCCTTGGACGAGGCCCTTAAAAAGCACCTGGGAGAATAGTCCTACAGGCTCTCGATGTATTTCTTTGGCGAGAGCCCGGTTTCTTTCTTGAAAAATTTCCCGAATGACGACTGGTCTGAAAAGTTCAGTTTTTCGGCGGTTTCCTTTATTGTTGCTCCGGGACGCCTGAGCATATTCCTTGCCCTTGTGGCAATGTGCTGGGATATGAGCTGGGAGGCTGTCTTTCCGGTTTCTTCTTTCAGAATAAGGCTGAGGTACTGGACACTGATAAATAACTTGTCTGCGTAGAAGACAGGATTGTGCTCCTTTTCTCCGTATTCCCTAAGAAGGAAAACAAACTTTGTCATCAGTTCCTTTTTTCTTGAAACGTGCTTTGCTTGGAGGCTAACATTCTCCCTATCGGATATCAGGGAGAACAGTTCCATCATCACGATTGAAAGAGAGGCTATTACAAGGTATTCCCTGATTTCCTTTCTGGTGTCTTTAAGGTAATGGTAAAGGTTCTCGAAACTTGCGCTTATTCTGCTGTAGGTGTTTTCGTCCATCTCGAAGTGCGGCCTCTGGAAAATGTCTGAAAGGTCTTTGGTCGGGAGAGGCTTCGGTCCGCCGGAGTTACTGAGGCGGTCCAGCAACTCCCTTTTTATCAGAAGGAGAAAAAAACGTCCGCCTGTGGAAAGATCGGCTCCGGTAATGGCGTTAATCGGGGAAATCAGAAGAAGGGATTTTTCCGGAATGGTGTAGCGGTTATAATCCACGGAGACATCAAGATGGCCTTCCATGGCCAGCAAGACGGTAAGGGTATCCAGACGGTATGAGTTGGAAATCAGGCCGGAAGCGGCCTTGTCTATCAGTTCCTTGTTCAGATCCGTAACCCGGATCATCATTATCTCGTTGTTGAAACTGTAGCCTTTGTAGTAATTGGCCAGACCCGTCATGTCGAGGTCCAGGCTCTGGGCTTTCTTCGTCTGCTTTGCCATCGTGATTATAATTTTGGAACAAAAATAACAATTATCTCAGCGATTGTATCACTTTTTAATGGCCAATTTGTATAGAATCAAACTAAAAATATACGATTATCGCCTATAATGGTTTCTGCTTTTAGGGCCATCTTTGTAACCGCCTTTTTAGAAATATGTATTAGAAGCCATGACCAGAAGGGAACAAATACTTGAAGCGGCGTTCAAAGCTTTCACGTCCACGGGAATAAAGGACGTGAAAATGGAGGATATTGCCGCTTCACTGAAGATTTCCAAGAAAACTCTCTACGAGTTTTGCAGCGGAAAGAAGGATCTTCTGGTCAAAAGCCTGGAATACAAGCTTCCGCAGCTTCTGGAAAAGGATGCCGAGATTGTCAGGAATATTCACAACCCACTTTCGGCCCTGGTGTTCTGCGCTGTGGAGAATATCCGTTTCTGGAGCGGTTTCAGCGACAAATTCATGGAAGAAGCCAAGGCCCTTCCCGAACTCGGAGAATACGGCAAGTCCGTCAGAAAGGAGATGGAGCTTCACAACAACCGGCTTATGGACAAATGTGTCGCTGAGGAATACCTGAAAGAAGAAGATTCCAGCCGCCTTGTGAGCGTGTTTATGACTAATCTCATGAAGGCGGACCAGCTGCGGGGCCAGGAGACATTCCCTGCCGTTTTGTGCTTCGATATGGTGCTTACGATTATGGGAGGCCTCTGCACCCAGAAGGGCAGGAAGGTTCTGGAAGAACTCAAGGAGAATTACAGTTAGGAAATAAATATTTGAAAGTATATGAGAAAGATTTTGAAGTTTATCGGATTTGGGGTAGCAGCCCTCCTCGCGGTTCCGCTTTCGGCATCGGGGCAGGTAACTGATACCATTGCAATTACGCTGCAGGATGCTTGGGACATTGCTCTGAGCAAATCTCTGACGGTTATGGTCGCAGACAAGGAAGTCGAGAAGACCGGCTATGAGAAGAAAGGTGCATACGCAAGCCTTTTCCCTAATGTGGCCTTTTCGGGAAGTTACCAGAGGACGATCAAGAAACAGACTATGGTAATGAAGATGGGCGAGAACACCCAGAAGATTTCCATGGGAACGGACAACAACATCTCCGGAGGTTTCAACGCTTCCATGCCGCTTGTGAACGTGGCTCTGTGGAGAAGCCTGGACATTTCCGGAAAGAGCGTGGACCTTGCGGTCGAGCAAGCCCGCCAGAGCCGCCAGGACCTTATAAATCAGGTGGAACAGGCTTTCTATACCTGCCTTCTGGCTTCCGACCTCTGCGATGTCTACAAGGAGAATTACAGCAATGCAGAGGAGAATTACCGCCAGAC
>JAFYZX010000035.1 GCA_017548505.1 Bacteroidales bacterium
TGAATTTCAAATGGGGAAATAAATATGCGGGAAATGTCACATTTAAAATCAAATTCCCGCCGCTCCCAGCATCCGCTACAAAGCTAACTTTCAAGGAGGCTGATGTTGTAGAGGGCTCTTGGATAATCAAAAACATAACATTGACAAATCCAAGCACGCAAAATACAGCGCAAAGCAAACAGACTACGGCTAAGAAACAGACTGCAACTACAGCAAAAAAACAGACCACGGCCAAGAAACAGACTGCAACAAAACAGAATACAACCGCCAAAAAGCAGACAACTGCTAAGAATACTTCATCGCCGAATATTCAGACTGTAGACGGAAAGACCACCTACACTAACCCGCGTCAAAGCCCAAAACGTTCATGGTATAAGGTAACAAAAGTCATAAGGACGAAAACATCTACCGTCGTTCACTTCTATATTTCTCAAGGCGGTAGTGTTTATACCGCGTTTGTGGAATTGATAGATGAAGACACTAACAAGAAATATAAGGCGAGAAAGGCACTTAATTTCATAGACAGCTATGATTATCCAAATGCCAATACATATAAGATCGAATTCCCGCCTCTACCGAGAAGTGTTTCGGAAGTGACTTTCAAAAGCTTTGAGAAGGAAGTTTACAACATACAGCTACCGCCTCCTGCAGAACCGAAACCTAAAAACAACAGCGGCAACAAAACCGTGATTATCAACATGTAAAAGGAAAGTTATTCAAATTTTTAAACATAAAGACCATGAAAAAGATTGCAATTTTCTCAATTATCGCATTGGCGGCTGCCGTGATGGTATGCGCCTGCAAAGCAAAACCGGCAGAGAATGTAGAGCAGCCTAAAGCTGCCGTAACAACCCTTGCCCCGGAACATCTGGTATCACTGATTGATGCTGACTGGGCCGCTGTTCCACAGGAACTGCTCGACGCTATGGGCCTGAAAACTCTGAAAGCATTTAAGCAAGAGGTAAAAGACGCCCAGTGCGACAATCTCCAGTATTATTACGGAAAGGGCGCTACAGTTGAACTGGACGAAGAGGGCCATCCGGTAGCAATTACCGCCGACGACGACAATGCCATTGTCATCCATCTGACAGCAGAGTCTGTAGCTTATGGAACCATTGCTTTCCGCAACGAGGCAGACTACAACGAATTCATGAAGAAAGCCGATGCCACTAAGACGGTCGGCGAAAAGGCTGTAGAAGATGACGTGGAAATCGAGTATACCGGGCAAGGCAAGAACACCGAGGACGAGAAACAGATGCCTGGTTATGAGAAAGACAAGTGGTACATCGTTGATTTCACAGCCAATAAATAAGAAAACCGTAAAATGAAAAAGTTTTTATTATTAACAACTTTGCTACTTGTGGCATTGGCTGCGAGTGCGCAGACCTACTACAAGCCGCGTCAAAGCTCGAATAAAGCTGCTATACAGGTTGTTCAGGTTGAAAGAACGGCTAACTCCACAATTGTCACTTTGAAATATACTGCACCAAATGAAAAGTATGTAAGTCAGATAGTCGCTTATCCGACATTGACTGACGATGCCACCGGTAAAAAATTCAAGGCGACAGATGCCATGAATTTCCAGTGGAACACCAGGTATAAAGGAAATGTTACATATGTAATCAAGTTCCCTGCATTGCCAAAGACCACTACTTCTGTGACGTTCAAGGAGGCTGACAGGGAAGAAAACCCGTTTATCATTAAAAATATTGCATTGCCAACCAGAAACTAGAAGATTATGAAAAAAGTTTTGACAAAATCCATTTTGTTCTCAGCGATGGTTTTAGGTTTGGCACTGGCCTCCTGCACCGGCAAACCTAAAGAGCAGCCAGCAGAAGAGCCTGCCGCAGCAACTGTCGACTCCGCCCTTGTAGCCGCTGCCGAGAACAACCTCAAGGCACACCAGGAGGACATCCAGACACTGTGGTATCTGGCTTATGGGGATAAGAAAATCTCCGGCTACTCTCTTGCCAACGACTATGTATATCTCAGCTCCGAGGACGGCAAGGATGCTTTGCTCCTTTCCTTCTACAAGGATATGAAAGATATCGACAATTTTGACGGTATCCCTGTAACCGAGGGTCAGGAAGTGTCATTCCAGGGAGACGCTGTTGTGGTTAAGGGTTTCGGCCAGACCACTTATTTCGTGAAGACCGAGAACGAGGGTTTCAAGCAGCTCTTCACCGAGAGTGAAAAAGACGGAAAGAAAGTCTTCAATGATGATCTTGGCGAGCCTTTCGGCGAGGCTGAAGCTCAGGCTTTCATTGAAAATCTCTCTAAGGAAGAGGCCACAAAGCTTTCCGACATCCTTGTCAAGTGGAAGACTGAATAATCAGTCTCAAAGCTGGTAAATGAAAAGACCGATGCCATTGCACCGGTCTTTTTCTTTGCAGTGACTCTCAATTTTCTTAAATTTGCAGCCAAACATTCCAGGTATGAAAATCAAGAAGGCGGCATTCGCAGGAAGCAGCACCACCTTGAAAGGCAGGCCGGGCAAAAGGCTCCCGGAAATAGCCTTCATAGGGCGCTCCAACGTGGGAAAGTCTTCCCTGATTAACATGCTGTGCTCAGGAGCCGAGAAGATTACCAAGGGCAAGGAACTTGCCCGTACCAGCTCTTCTCCTGGCAAGACAATCTCCATAAACCATTTCCTTATCAACGACAGCTGGTACCTTGTGGACCTGCCGGGATATGGCTACGCCAAGATTTCCGGCAAGCAGAGAGACGAGCTGGCCCGTATGAACAACGAGTTCATCGGAGAATCCGACGAGCTGGCCACGCTGTTCGTCCTTCTGGACTCCAGACACACCCTCCAGCAGATAGATCTTGACTTTATTACGGCTCTGGGTGAAGAAGGTATTCCTTTTTCCATTATCTTTACAAAATCAGACAAGCCGAGAAAAAGCGAGCTGGAAAAGAATATCGCGAGTGTAAAGAAAACACTGTCAGAGTATTGGGAGGAACTGCCCCCGATATTCGTCAGTTCGGCAGAGAAAGGGACCGGAAAGGAGGAGATAATCGCCCATACGGAGCAGGTACTGAACTTATTTAGAACAAGATAAAAGCAAGAATATGGAACATCCAATCAAGATTTTCTCAACCAGAAACTCCAGATACCTGGCTGAGCGCATTTCAAAATCGCTTAATCTGGAACTTGGCAAATCTGATGTTACGGTCTTCAGCGACGGGGAATTCCAGCCTATCTACCTGGAGAGCGTGCGCGGCGTTGCGGTGTTCATCGTCTGCTCCACTTTTCCGCCGATGGAAAACCTTATGGAACTGCTGCTTATGATAGACGCGGCAAAGAGAGCCTCTGCCTACAAGGTGGTGGCCGTAATGCCGTATTTCGGATGGGCAAGGCAGGACCGCAAGGACCGTCCGAGGGTATCCATAGGAGCCAAGCTGGTGGCAAACCTGCTGGCCGCTTCGGGATGCGACAGGATTATGACGGCAGACCTTCACGCAGACCAGATCCAGGGATTCTTCGACTTCCCGGTTGACCATATCTACGCAAGCTCCATATTCCTGCCATACCTCCGTTCCCTCAAGCTTGAGGATCTGAGCATCGCGGCACCTGATATGGGAAGTGCCAAGAGAGTAAACGCATACTCTAGGATTATCGGCTGCCCTATGATCATCTGCCACAAGAGCAGGGAAAGGGCAAATGTGGTTGGATCGATGACCGCAATCGGAGAGGTTGAAGGAAGAAATATCGTGATTGTAGACGATATGGTGGACACCGCAGGCACCCTCTGCAAGGCAGCCAGCATGCTGATAGACAAGGGTGCAAAGAGCGTAAGGGCTCTGGCTACCCACCCTGTGCTTTCCGGAGCGGCATACGAGCACATTGCATCCTCCCCTCTTGAGGAACTGGTTGTAACTGATACCATTCCTCTCAGGGCTCCTGAAGGAGCGGACACAAGCAAGATAAAGGTTATTTCCGTCGCCGAGCTGTTCGGAGACGTGATAGACAAGGTATACAGAGACAAATCATTCGGCAACACGCTGATGTATTAAAACCCCTGAAGGCAATGCTCATCCACAAAGAATTCACGATTGGAGAAATCCGGTCCCGCCTGGTTAAAGGCATACAGGACTACTTTGAAGGCTGCAATATGCAGAAAGCCGTTCTGGGCCTTAGCGGCGGCATAGATTCCGCCGTGGTTGCCGCATTGGCCGTAGAGGCTCTGGGAAGCGAAAACGTTCACGGAATAATGCTTCCAAGCGAGTTTTCCACCCTGCATTCCATCCAGGACGCCGTGGATCTTGCGGACAACCTGGGAATCAGCTACAATGTCATCCCTATCTCCGATATCTACAACAAGTTCATGAAGGGGCTCGAGGACGTATTCAAGGACAGAAGGGAATGGAGCACTGCCGAGGAAAACCTCCAGGCCCGCATCAGGGGAACCTTACTGATGGCCTACTCCAACAAGTTCAACGCCCTGCTGCTTAACACCTCCAACAAAAGCGAGCTCTGCACCGGATACGGCACCCTTTACGGAGACCTTGCAGGAGCCATAATGGTAATCGCCGACCTTTACAAGGGAGATGTCTATGAACTTGCCTACGACATCAACTGCGAAAGGGAGATTATCCCTATTTCCACCCTCACCAAGGCTCCTAGCGCCGAACTCCGCCCGGGCCAGAAAGACTCCGACTCCCTTCCGGACTACGAGCTTCTGGACCCTATCCTCTATGCCGTAAACGAGGGAGGAAAGACCTACGCCCAGCTGGAAGAGGAAGGTTTCGACAAGGGACTTATTGCCAGAATCAGTTCTCTTACAGGAAAATCAGCCTTCAAGATCCACCAGATACCTCCAATCCTCAACATAAGCAACGCCCCTGTGGTTTACAGGGAAAAGTGCCTTATCAAGTAACCGATGAACACCCTCGCTGTCATACTGGCCTCCGTGGTCCTGGTAGGACTGTGCGTATTCGGGTTGTGCTTCAACATAATCTTCAAAAAAGACGGCAAGTTTCCTGATTCGGAAGTGGGGCACAACAAAGAGCTCAGAAAGAGAGGCATAGTGTGCATGAGGGAAGAGGACGAAAGGATATGGGGCAAGTCCACCCATATAAAAGTAACTGGGCAAAAAAATAAACGTATAAAGACAGAACCCGACTCCCAGTGCTCCGCCTGCACTCAGGAATGCGCACTGAGGGGCTTAATAGAAAAAAGGGTAAATAATAAGTAACAATATGGGAATAGTAGCTATAGTAGGACGCCCTAACGTGGGAAAATCCACCCTGTTCAACCGTCTGGTGGGGCAGAGGAGAGCGATTGTGGACCAGACTGCGGGCGTAACCCGAGACCGCCACTATGGCAAGTGCGAGTGGTGCGGAAAGACATTCTCCGTAATCGACACCGGAGGATACACTACAAATTCAGAAGACGTTTTCGAGAACGAGATACGAAAGCAGGTAATGTCTGCCATAGAAGAGGCGGACGTTATACTTTTCCTCTGCGACGTGGGAACCGGAATAACGGACTACGACCAGTCCATCGCCAAGATTCTGCGCCGCACCAAAAAGCCTGTGATTCTGGCAGTAAACAAAGTGGATTCCGGAGAAAAGATCTACGGGACATACGAGTTCAACGCCCTGGGGCTCGGAGAACCGATGGTTATTGCCTCAGCCAGCGGCGGCGGCACGGGAGACCTTCTGGACCGCCTTGTCGCCGAGCTGGAAAAAACCGGATCCAAGGATGTGGACGAAGACCTGGCGCATCTTCCGAGAATCACGATTGTGGGAAGGCCTAACGTGGGCAAGTCATCGATGACCAACGCCCTCCTCGGCGAGGAAAGGAACATTGTAACCCCAGTTGCCGGCACTACCAGAGACTCCATCACCACCCGCTACAACAAGTTCGGGTACGACTTCCTTCTGGTGGACACCGCAGGTATGAGGAAGAAAACCAAGGTGAGCGAAGACCTGGAATTCTACTCGGTGATGAGAGCCATCCGCAGCATAGAGAATTCAGATGTCTGCATCCTTATGATAGACGCAACGGAAGGCATCCAGGCCCAGGACCTGAACATCTTCTACCTTATCCAGAAAAACGGCAAGGGATGCGTGATTGTGGTCAACAAGTGGGACCTCATAGAAAAGGACACCATGACCATGAAGAACTTTACGGAAGACATACTCGCCAAGACCGCTCCGTTTACGGATGTTCCTGTGGTTTTCACTTCCGTAATCAACAAGCAGAGGATCCACGACGTGCTGGAAAAGGCAATGGAAGTGTACAAAAACTACTCCCAGAAGGTGGACTGGAAAGAACTCAACGATGCCCTTATGCCGCAAATCGAAGAGCATCAGCCACCTATGTACAAAGGCAAGGAAGTCAGGATAAAATATATCACGCAGCTTCCTGTCAAGGTTCCTTCATTCGCCTTCTTCTGCAACCTTCCGCAGTACATAAAGGACCCTTATAAACGCTTCCTGGAGAACAGGTTACGGGAACGGTTCAATTTTACCGGCTGTCCTGTAAACATTTATTTCAAGGAAAAGAAATAAGACAATGTCTTATAAAATCAAGAAGCGGAAGAAAAAACTTCCGCTTCTTTTTTATGCCCCTGCAACGCATTTAAGGATGCAATCGAAGAATAAAACGTTGCATAAAAAAGTCAAAAAAAATAAAAAAAAGTTGCGATTTTTTATTACAGATTTGTTACATATTTATTATATTTGTTCAGCAAACCTATTTACTAACTAAAAATTATCCAATGAAAAAGGTCTTACTATTCGCTTTGGCAGCGCTCATTTCCACGATGGCGTTTGCACAAAGTAAGGTTACCGGTACGGTGACCTCTAAAGAAGACGGTGGCCCTATTCCTGGCGTTAACGTCATGGTTAAGGGTACCCGTACAGGTTCCTTTACAGACGAGAACGGTAAGTATTCCATCAATGCTCCGGCAAATGCCACCCTCGTCTTCTCTTCAGTGGGTTACACAGCAGTAGAAGTTCCGGTTAACGGAAGAAGCGTTGTAAACGCAGTTATGGCTTCTGACGCTATCGGACTGGACGAAACCATCGTCGTAGCTTACGGTACTGCAAAGAAGGGTTCCTACTCAGGATCCGCTGCAGTTGTAAAGCAAGACGCTATCAAGGACGTTCCGGTTGTCAGCTTCGAGCAGGCACTGGCAGGAAAGGCTGCCGGCGTTCAGGCAATGTCCTATTCAGGACAGCCTGGTTCCGAGGTTGAAATCAGCGTCCGCGGTTACGGTTCATTCAACGCATCCAACAAGCCACTGTACGTTATCGACGGTGTGCCAGCAACAAGTGGTGACTGGTCAACAGGAAACATCTCCACCAGTGCAATGAACTACCTCAACCCAAGCGACATCGAGTCAATCACAATCCTCAAGGACGCAGCTGCTGCTTCCCTTTACGGATCAAGAGCATCCAACGGTGTCGTTCTGATCACCACCAAGAAAGGTAAGGAAGGAGATCTCGTATCTACCTTCAAGGCTAGCGTAGGCGTTTCCTACTTCTCCTACAAGAAGAACCTGGAAATGGTATCCGACGCCCAGAACGAGGCTCTGCAAAGGATGTCATTCCGCAACTATGCAGAGGCTAACCCAAGCGCCTGGAGAAGCTACGGTAGTATCGACGCTTACGTGGACAACAGAATTGCAAGGTACTATCCTGCATTCGACTATGACAAGTACATCTACAAGGACTGGGAGAAAGCTCTGTTCCAGAGAGGTATCAGCCAGAACTACGAGTACAGCATCTCCGGCGGTAGCGACAAGGGCAAGATCTACGCATCAGTTGCCTACACAGACCAGCACGGTGTCGTAAAGATCGACTACCTGCAGCGTTTCACTGCAACCGTCAACGGAGAGGCCAAACTCAACAACTGGTTCAAGCTCGGCGGTATCCTCCAGTACTCATGGCAGTATCAGGACGGTCACCAGGACGGATGGTCATCAAAGGATAACCCTATGTTCATGTGGAAGGCCGTATTCATCGACAGATGGCCATACGCTTACAAGGACACCGGAGAACTCTTCGAGGAGAGATTCTCAACAAGATTCAACACCATCAACCCTGTAGCTCAGTACAAGCACCAGATTAACGATGCAAAGCAGAACAGGACAATCCTCAAGGGATGGGCTGAGATTGCCTTCACCGATTATCTGAAACTCAAGACCACTCTCTCAAGCGACTGGCTGTATGTACACGACAAGTTCGGATGGCTCTACGGTCACCCTAACTTCACCGCTTACGGAACCGGTTACGCTTCAGACAAGCACCGTAATATCAACAAGGTTGTAAGCTCTACAACTTTGAACTTCGACAAGTTGTTCGACGTTCACCACGTATCAGCAATGGTAGGTTGGGAGGCTGAAAGGGAGAAGTTCAACGGACTCCGCCTTGGAAAGACCGACTTCAGCTACCTGGGTGCAACAGAGAGCGTTATGGGAACAACCTTCGACGAGGGTTATGCATGGAGCCATGAAGAAGGCCTGCTTTCACTCTTCGGAAGTGCAAGCTATGACTTCGACTCCAAGTATTATCTGACCGGAACATTCCGCCGCGACGGTTCTTCCAGACTTGCTCCTGATACAAGATGGGGTAACTTCTGGTCCGTTTCCGGAACATGGAGATTCTCAAAGGAGAAATTCCTGGAATATCCTTGGATGAACGACGGTAAGATCAGGGCTTCTTACGGTACTTCCGGAACCCTTCCATCTGACCTGTTCGGCTACATGTCTGTTTACGACTACTGGCAGTATGGCGACGAAGGAGCCAGCTACCCTGGCAACATCGCCAACACAGATCTGACCTGGGAGAAGAACAAGAACTGGAACATCGGTCTGGATGCAACAATCTTTGACAGATACACATTCACTGTCGAGTACTTCAACAGAAAGACCACAGACCTGCTCCTCGATGCTTCTGTAGCCTCAACAACGGGATTCAGCTCAACCCTTATGAACAAGGGTAGTATGGTTAACCGCGGATGGGAAATTTCCGCAAACGTGGACATCATCAAGGAAAAGGATATGGAACTGAGCGTAGGAGCCAACTGGAGCCGCGTTCACAACGAGGTTCTGAAGCTCTCTACCGATGACGAGGCAATCAACAGCGGCTGGTTCTGGTGGAAGAAGGGATACAACTTCTATCAGTTCTATACAAGAGAGTATCTGGGAGTAAACAAGAGCGGTTCCACCATCAACGGTGTACTGCCAGGATGGCCTATGTATGCAGAAGGTTCCTTCTACGAGAAGGGCGAGATTGTTGACCAGGATGTAACCCTGAGAGACGGTACCGTTATTAAGGAAGGTTCCGCTATGCCTTACGACGGATACAACTACGCTCCTGCAAGAAGAGGAAGCGCCAGCTCTATGGTTATCCATGGAAAGAGGGCTATGCCTAAGTACTTTGGCGGATTCAACGCTAACTTCCGCTGGAAAGACCTCACCTTCAGCATGGCTTGGACCTACAAGGTTGGCCATTACCTCTGCAACTCAACTCAGGATGAGGTTGCAAACGACGGTTACAGAACCTTCGGACAGCCTATCATGAAGACCCAGCTCAATCCTTGGACTCCTGAGAATCCAAATTCAGACGTTCCAATGCGTATCTACGACAACAACCAGGGTGGTTACTACAACTCATCCCGTATGCTCGTAAAGGGTGACTTCGCAAGACTGAAGAATATGACAATCTCCTACAATCTTCCTAAGAACTTTGTACAGAGGCTTTCTCTCCGCGGCGCCCGCGTATATCTGTCAGGTACAAACCTGATTACCATTTCCAAGGCTGAGTGCGAACCGGAACTCCAGTCTGACGGTTACTACAACTACGGTATGCCGGCTCTGAGGACCTGGTCATTCGGTGTTGAGGTAAGTTTCTAACCATTAAGAATATACAGATATGAAAAAGATATTAAGCATAATACTTGTTGCAGTCCTTGCCATTTCCCTTTCTAACTGCAAGGGATTCCTGGATAAGGAGCCTACAGACGCTGTAGTTGCCGAGAACGCTCTTGCAACTCTGGAGGATGCCGGCGTTGCCGTTAACGGTATGTATACTCTTTTGAAATACTACACCGTATTTGGCAACTACATGATTCAGATGGGTGACATGAGGGCAGACCTGCTGGTTGCCAGCGAGGGTACCTACATCACCTACTCATACGACTATGACCCTTCACAGAATTCATACTTCTCTCTGTGGAGAAACTTCTACAGCACCATTACCAGGGCGAATGCCATCATCAAGAACATAGACGCTCTTGAAGTTCCGGCTTCCGAGCAGGACATCAAGGACGACTATCTCGGACAGGCATACGCAGTAAGGGCATTCTGCTACTTCAACCTGGCCAGACTGTATGGAAGACCTTACAAGTTTGACAACGGAGCTTCCCTGGGAGCTGTTCTGATTACAGAGCCTGTTTCTCCATCAGAGGCAAGAATTCCAAGAAGCACTGTAGCCGATACTTACACTCAGATTGAAACAGACCTTGCTACTGCTCTTCCTCTTCTTTCAAAGAGCAAGAACACCGGTCACTTCAACTACTGGGCTGCAAAATTCCTGCAGGCAAAGGTTGCTCTCTACAAGGGAGATAACGAGACTGCATACAGCGCAGCAAAGGAAGTTATCAACAATGGTCCTTACTCTCTGATTCCAAGAGACAAATATCTTGCTTCCTGGGCAGAGGTTGGTAACGACGAGTCCATTTTCGAGGGTCTTGTAAACCTCCAGTCCGCTATCGACGGCGATAACGGATTCGGCGGATCATTCTACTACAGCCTGTGGTTCGGATATGACAACTGCGGAGCAAGTGTAGTTCCTACCAAGCATTGGAGAGACCTCTTCGCTCTCACTCCTGAGGATATCCGTATCAACTGGATTGATTATGACGATCCTGTTTCCGGTCTGAAGCATACTGGAGAGTACTGGCTGAGGAAGTTCATAGGGAACACCGGCTTCACCGCATTCCTGAACAACCCGAGGTACATGCGTCTTGCCGAGGCTTATCTGATTGCAGCCGAAGCAGGCATGCAGACCAGCAAGAGCGACGCAGCAAATCTGCTTCTCCAGGTTGCCCAGAGAGCCGATCCTACCGTAACTTCCATCGCTGCCACAATGGAGAACATCGAGATCCAGAGGCAGAAGGAACTCATCGGCGAAGGAGACCGCTTCTTCGACCTTATGAGGCGTAATGGCACCTATACCAAGAACGATCCTCATAACCCGTTCTCAACTGTTCTAAAGTGGTCTGACGACAGGGTAATGCTCCCTATCTCTTCAGATGAGAGAATCATCTATCCAGAACTCGAGCAGAACCCAGGTTACAAGAACTAAAGGATTAATCATCCCTACAAAAAAAGGCTTACCAAACAGTAAGCCTTTTTTTGCAGGGAAGGATAATAAGCCGCAAAGCGGCCGGCCCGGATGGGCCGTAATCCCCCTAGAGGGGGCGCAGGGGGTGAGCTATCATCCCGAAAAAAGGCAGGTTCTCACCTGCCTTTTTGTCGGGATGATCCGGCTCGAACGGACGACCCCTACGTCCCGAACGTAGTGCGCTAGCCAACTGCGCCACATCCCGATACCCGTTCTACTTTGAAACGGGTTGCAAATATAGCAAATTTCCTACAACTTGTACTTCTTGCAGAAGGCAGCCTTGAGCTGAGCCATCGCCCTTTCCAGAGTCTTTCTAGGACAGCCTACGTTAAGCCTCATGAAACCTTCTCCGCCTGCGCCGAACATGGCGCCGTCGTTAAGGGCCAGATGAGCCTTGTCAACCAGGAAGTCCACAAGTTCTTTCTGAGGAAGGCCAAGATTCCTGAAATCCAGGAAAATCAGGAAGGAAGCCTCAGGCCTGATCATCCTGATAAGCTGCTTGGTTCCGAATTTGGCCTCGGCATATTCCTCGTCTTGTGTACGGATAACCTTTCCGCTTAGCTCGATGGTCTGCGCCGTGAAATTATCCTTAAGGAACTTTTCTACGTAATCTATGTTATCCTTAATGTACGCCATGGCCTGGGAGAGCCACTCCTTGCCTTTCTCGGAGTAGAAAATGGAGGACGGCATAAAGGAATCGTAATGGCCGGCGTCAAATTCTCCTCCCTTGAGGTATGCTGCAAACTTGTCGTGGAGAGCCTTGTCCGTGATAATCCACTCGCTTGCTCCAACTCCGGCGCAGTTGAAGGTCTTGCTCGGAGCATGGAAGGTTACGGTGTTCTTTGCCTGCTTTGCGTTTACTGTTGCAAAAGGAATATGCCCCTTGAAAGAAAGGTCGCAGTGGATCTCGTCGCTGATGACAAATACATTGTTCTCCAGACAGATGCAGGCTATTCTCTGAAGTTCCGCCCTGGTCCAGACTCTTCCTCCGGGATTGTGAGGATTGCACAGGATCATTGCTTTGCAGCCCTTGATTCTCTTTTCCATTAGAGCCCAGTCAATTTCGAAATCCTCTCCCCTCTTGCCTTCCTTAATAAGCAGAGGGCAGTCCACCTGCTTGCAACGCGCGTATGCAATCTGGTTGGCAAACGGGAAGTAAACCGGAGGGAAAATCAGCACCTTGTCCCCAGGCTTTGTAAAGCATCTTAAGGCGTGGGCTATTCCAACCACGATTCCGGGAACAAAGCCAAGCTGGTCTTGGGTTATGGTCCAATTGTAGCGGTCCTTGAACCAGGCGATTATAGCGTCATACCATTTCTGCGGACGGCATCCGTATCCCAGCACGCCCCCGTCCACTCTTTTTATCAAGGCGTCCGTAAAGAACTTTGGAGTAGCAAAATCCATATCGGCGATCCACATAGGAAGAAGGTTCTTCTTGCCCCAGATGGATTCTGTCATATCCCATTTGATACAGCTTGTTCCCTTTCGGTTAAGCTCTTTGTCGAATTTGTATTGTGTCATAGCTTATTGATTATTGTTTTCCTCTGCGATATTTTCTTCTTTGCCTGGCTGGTACACAGGCAGCGTGAACGAGAAGCATGCTCCTCCCAGCTCGCTGCGGGAGTACCATATCTTTCCTCCGCTCTGCTCTATTATGTTCTTTGATATGGCAAGGCCGAGGCCGTTGCCGCTGCTCTTGGTGGTGAAGTTAGGCTGGAACAGGCTCTTGAGATTCTCCTCGCTTACACCGTTGCCGTTGTCGTCCACACTCACCTTCCAGAAGTCCCCTTCTCCTACGAGGCTGAGGGTTATGAACCCCTTGCCGTCGGAATTTCCGAGTTCCTGGATTGCATTGGATATCAGATTGCTGAGCACTCTTACGATTTGCTCGCGGCGGGCTTTTACCCAGCAGTTTTCACTCTCGTGGCTGAAGGAAATCCTTATATTCTCGTTGTTGTCGAAAAGATCCTTCTGCTGCCTGATAACATCGTAGAGATTGAATACGGAAATCTCCTCCACATAGAACTTGGCGTAGCTGCTGAACTCGCTTGCCGTATTGGAAAGAATATCTATCTGCTCCAGGAGAGATGCGGAAATGGCTTCCAGTTTATCCTCCCATCCGGGAGCATTCTTCTGCTTCAGCATTATTATCCTCTGGATGCTGAGCTTCATAGGAGTCAGAGGATTCTTGATCTCGTGCGCAATTCGGCGGGCCATGTCGCTCCAGGCTTTCTCCCTTTCCGCTACCGCCATCTTTCGTGTACTTTCGGCCACATCGTCCACCATCTTGTTGTAGGCGTCCACCAGAAGCCCAATCTCGTCGTTGCTCTTGTAGGTAATGTGCTCCGGAGCGCTGGAGACATCCATGGACTTCATCTTGGCGCTGAGGTCGCTGAGCGGCCTTGTCACCCTTGAGAAGAGCAGTCTGGACAGGAACAGGGCAATGATAAACAGGATGATACTGATGTTTATTATGGTGGCCACAACGTAGGAAAGGTCTCCGTTCAGGTCTCCTCCCTTGGTGAAATACGGAATGTCCGCAATGGCCACTAGCTTTCCGTTTTGGTTGTAAATAGGAGAGTAAAGGGAATAGTAACTGTATGCCCCTATCTTCTCCTTGTTGAAGATCTGGCTTTTCTGCCCGACCACCACATCTGAATAGGCTTTCGGGTTCATCCTGGAGGAAAGGATGAATTTCTGGAAGAGATCCATCTTGGTGGAACGGATGATTTTTCCGGAAGGGTCGTAGAGGTTGATGTCCGAGTGCGTGTCGTTTGCCAGGCGATCCATCACGCTCACCAGCTCGGACGAGTTGACATCCTTATAGTCCTGGACGTAAGTGAAATACGACGAGAGTGTCTTGCCCACTGTCTGGTTTTTCTCCTCCATCTGCAGGCGGCTGTGAAGCTTGTAGTAGTTTACGCTGTACCACACACTGCCTATGGTTACGGCAAGAAGGGAGGCTGCAACCACAATCGAGATAAGGAAATTCAGCCTCCTCCCCCAGGACTTGTGGCTGCGCTTGAGGACTGCAGAGGCACGTCTGCGGGCTCGGCGTATCCTTATAACCAGCAGGAAGAACAGGAAGAAGAACAGAACCAGGTAGGAAAGGGATACGGTGTAAGGGAAAAGACTGCGCTCCAGCCGGCTGATTACCACCGTATTGTGGTCTGTAACCTTGTTAACCCTATGCACATATCCGTCCTTGAGAGTGGTAGGCTTGTCAAACTCCTTTTCGTACATCGGATAATCATACCTGCCGCGGAAAAGCACCAGACGCCCGTCGTGATACTTGGCGTAAGAGTAAAGCTGAGGCATGTTGAAATCATCCGGCTGGTAATCCGAGAAGCTGTCCGGATATCCGGCCTTTCCCTCTTCGTACCTGGCGGTTATCTCTATGAAAAGATTCACCGCACCGCTCTCCGTAAGATACGGGAACACACCGAGATAGCCCACCTGCCCGTTGAAGTTGCTGAGATAGTAGAACGAGCTTCCGTCAGAAATCGGAACGGCATCGTACTGAGTCATCTTTGCCTTGTAATACTCCAGGCAGTTAACCACCATCTGCCCTATCTGGATAGACTCGCTCGGGCGGCAGACAGAAAGGTTGATCAGGTATTTCTGCTTGATGGACTGGAAATAAAGCTCGCTGAACCTCATCTCCAGCATAGGAAGGTTCTCCTGCGGCGCTGAAAGCAAGGTGGTGGAAATAGGGTCGCTCCAGAGTTTCTGCTCCACCTCCCTAAGCTCAAGCTCGAGCCCCAGGTCCCTTTCCACCGAAATGCGGTTGGCCATAAGCCGGCTCCACTCCTTTTCCTTCCTGGAACTCAGCGATGTAACGGTCAGCAGGGTGTAAAGGGAAATCAGTATGGTGTAAAGCAGGGTGTTTCGGATAGACAGCAGGCTTCTCTGCCTTCTCATGTTCATCAGCGACGCGATGAGCTGCAGGCTGAACATCAGCATCAGGAACAGCAGCGCGTATGAAAGGTAGCAGAGAACAGTGTATAGGGAAATCTCCGTCACCTTGAAAAGCTCCATATTGATGGAGGAATTGGCCACAAGGCTCCTGAGCGTGTAATTGATGTAGAAGCAAAGGACTGCAGGTATGGCGCAAAGCAGGATGATTCCGGCCCATTTTTTCCAGCCCGAACGGTTACGCAGACTTTCTATGTAATAGGACCTGAGCATATAGAAGCCCAGGACCAGGAGGCTCACGTACAGGTTGTTAAGCAGCAGATTACCTATCGACGAGAACAATCCCGTGTCTGCATAAACCGTTGGAGAGAAGAAGGTGGAAGTGTAGGCGCTTCTTGCTCCAAGGCGGAAGCTGATTACCCAAAGCGCCGTAAGTCCCAGAATATACAGGGCAAGCCTGCCGAGGCTGCGCCTGTGGTGCAGATAGAAAATGAATGCCAGGGTGGCAAGGGCCAGGGCAATCCAGGTGAAAGGACTCACGGCGGAAATCTTCCCGACCGTAACATCCCGCTGGAGGATGAACAGGAGCTCGTTGTCTCCGCCAAGGATTTCCTCTCCGCAGCTTTCAAAGGTAACCGGCTGGATATCCACGTCTTCGGATATTCCCAGCGCCGGGTTGAACACGCTCATCCCCAAAGCGTCAGCCACCTGCTTGTCCGTCTTTACAAGCAATCCGGCAATGACTCTGACCTCATCCTTGACATAACTCTTGATGACATACCAGCTGCTTCCGATATTAACGTACTGCTCCTTTCCGGAAAGATAGGAGAACGGGTAAAGGAAGCGGCTCTGCCCTTCCAGATAATGTTCAGAACGGTATATCTGGTAAATGGAACTTTCCCTGAGATCGTCGTTTGCAAACGGGAACTGGTGAACCCAGCTCTGGAGGGTGTCATAGCGGTAGCGGTATATCACCATATCCTCCGGAAGAGCCTTTATCTCCAGCCACTTGTCAGAGGGCTGGTCCAGAGCCTGATAGGCAAAGTCGTCCAGAAGCGCTTCCCTTTTCTGGAGATTGTCCTGGAGACGGCGGGCCTCGGACGCAAGGTCATCCCTGCCACCGCTCTGGAGGAAACTCAAAACCAGACATACCGCCACTCCCAGAACGGTCAGCGGCAGAATATTTTTCCTTATGAATTCCTGCAACTTCTTCATCTTCCCCTATGCGTGGTGGTAAGGTTCCCCTTTCATTATTGTCATTGCACGGTAAAGCTGCTCCAGGAAAATCAATCTCACGATCTGATGGGAAAAAGTCATCCTGGAAAGGGAAAGCATGCCTCCCGCCACATCGTACACGGCCTTGGAAAACCCGTAGGCCCCGCCAATGACAAAGCAAACTTCCTTCTCTCCCGCAAGATCCTTCTCCAGCTTTGCGGCCCAGGCTTCTGAAGAAAGGCTCTCTCCCCTTTCGTCCAGCAGTACCACCTTCTTTCCGGAAACCTTGCCCTTTACCGCCCCTATCTCCCTGAGAATCAGTTCTCCCTCCTTCTCCTTTATCTGGTCTTTGCTCAGGCTCGAGGCTCCTTTTAGAGCCGGAATGTAAACCTCCGAGAACTTGCAGTAATGCTTAAGCCTGGAGCAGTACAGCTTCATTCCCTCTTCCACAAAGGAGAAATCAGTCTTGCCTACGCAAATCAGCTTTATCTTCATTTCTCAAAAATGCCTTCTTGCAAATTTAACACAAAAGAGGCAAAAATGGCGTGATTTTTGTTGTTTTTTCAGCAGTTCAGACACTATCCTGAAAGATGGCAAACGAAAATATCTTTCCCTTGAGGACAAAGGTGGCGGTGCTGCTAAGTGCGGTGCTGCTTGTTTTGGCTTTCTGCCTTAACACAAAGGCGCAGAGCCAAGGAGGAGACGTTTTCATACCAATTGCCAAGTACATACAGAAGGGAGACGCGGACAAGCTTTCCGCCTGGTTTGCCAAGAATCTGGAGATAGACATCTTCGGAAACCCTACCGAGTGTTCCCAGACCCAGGCCACCCAGATCATGAAGAATTTCTTCTCCCAGTACACCCCAAAGTCCTTCGTGATTATACACAAAAGCGGCAACCCGCCTATGAAATACGCCATAGGCACTCTCAAGACAGGATCTGAAAATCTTAGGGTTACCCTTCTTGTAAGGACAAATCCGGAAACTCCGCAGATTCTGAGAATAAGGATAGAGAGATCCTCTATCTGAACATCGGGCTAGCCAGAGCGGTAACGTCCGCCTTGGTGATAGGATTCCCTCCCAAAATCATAAGACGCTCAACGACGTTCCTGAGTTCACGTATGTTTCCGGTCCAGGAATGCTTCTTGAGTTCTTCCAGGGCATCCTTGTTGATACCGCGCTTGCCCATGCCGCTTTCCCTGGAAATCTCGTCTATGAAATGCTCCACCAGAAGAGGAATGTCTTCCTTCCTCTCGGAAAGGGCCGGAACCCTGATAACGATTACGCTCAGGCGGTGGTAAAGGTCCTCGCGGAAAGTTCCCTTCTGGATTTCCTCCGGAATATTCTTGTTGGTTGCGGCAACAACCCTCACGTTTACGTTGATGTCCTTGTCGGATCCCACTCTGGTAAGCTTGTTTTCCTGGAGCACCCTCAGAACCTTTGCCTGTGCTGAAAGGCTCATGTCTCCGATCTCGTCCAGGAAGAGGGTTCCTCCGTCCGCCTGCTCGAACTTTCCCTTGTGCTGCTTGATCGCGGAGGTAAAGCTTCCCTTCTCGTGGCCGAAGAGTTCGCTCTCTATCAATTCGCTCGGGATTGCGGCGCAGTTAACCTCGATGAAAGGCATCTTGGCCCTCGGGCTCTTCTCGTGCAGCCATCTGGCCACCAGCTCCTTGCCCGTTCCGTTGGATCCTGTGACAAGCACCCTGGCGTCTGTCGGGGCAACGCGGTCTATCATATCCTTGACCTGCATTATGGCCTTGGACTGGCCCACTATTTCCTGGATGGAAGAGGATGCTGCAACCTTCTTCTTGAGAGTCTTGTTCTCCGCCACAACTTCCTTGTGGTCGGAAGCGTTCTTTACGGTAATCAGCACCCTGTTCAGATCCAGCGGCTTGGACACGAAATCGTATGCTCCGCTCTTTATGCACTTGACTGCAGTGTCTATATCTCCATGGCCGGAAATCATCACGATGGCACTCTCCACTCCCTCGCTAACCATCTTCTCCAGAGTCTCCATCCCGTCCATTACCGGCATCTTTATATCGCAGAATATCACGTCATAGCGATCCGAGGTGGCTTTCTCCAGGCCCTCCTTTCCATTCTCGGCCAAGGCCACTTCGTAACCCTCGTCCTCAAGGATATCCTTAAGGGCAAGGCGGATGCTTTTTTCGTCGTCGATGATAAGTATCTTCATATCCAATATTTAAATCTCCTGCTGCCCAAGTTCCACCTTCAGGTTGAAATTCGGAAGCAATATGGTGTTAAGCCACTCTATCTCGTCTTCCAGACTCATGCTGCTGTTATCCAGTTCAATGGCGTCCTTGGCCTTGGTAAGCGGATCCTTCTCCCTGTGGGAATCTATGTAATCCCTCTTCTTGAGGTTTTCCAGCACGCTTTCAAAGGTATCCTTCTCACCCTTTGCCTGGAGTTCCTTGAAGCGGCGCATGGCTCTTACCTGCTCGCTGGCCGTCATGAAAATCTTGATTTCAGCATTCGGGAACACGGCCGTTCCTATGTCCCTGCCGTCCATTACCAGGCCCTTGTCCTGTCCCATGCGCCTGAGCATAACGTTCACGAAATCCCTGACAAATGGAATCTCGGCGATCGGGCTCACGTGGGAAGAGACGGTTGACTGGCGGATGTACTTTTCTATGTTGGCGCCGTTGAGGAATGTCTGGCTGTCGCCTTTCTTGTTGGTGCGGAAGGTGATTTCCACCTTAGGAAGGACTCTCTGCAGGTTTTCCTTGTCTATATTCCCGCGGTCATCTATGAAACCGTTGGTGTAGGCAAAATACGTTACGGCACGGTAAAGTGCGCCGCTGTCCGCATAAATGTAACCCAGACCTTTAGCCACCAGTTTGGCGAAGGTGCTTTTCCCTGTAGACGAGTAACCGTCTATCGCGATGATGATCTTTCCGCTTGCCATAGAACTCTCATTTAATTTTACAAATTTAAGAATCTGTTTTCAATTAACGATTATCTTTGTGTGCAAGATATGAAGGTCAACGTAGAAATAGACAAGGATTCCGGTTTCTGCAACGGAGTGGTAAGGGCAGTGCGCACCGCTGAGGAAAACCTCGCGGGAAAGCGGGAACTTTACACCCTTGGAGCCATCGTGCACAACAATTCCGAGCTGGACCGCCTGGAAAAGAAGGGCCTGAAGGTCATAGACAAGGAGCAGATGGGCCGTCTTAGCGATACCACCGTCTTGATCCGAGCCCACGGGGAGCCGCCTTCCACCTACGCCCTTGCAAAGGAAAGGAACATCAGGCTCATCGACTGCACCTGCCCGGTTGTGCTGCAGCTGCAGAAGAAGATTGCCGATACCGGAGGCCAGATAGTGATCTTCGGAAAGATTGGCCATGCGGAGGTGAACGGCTTGGTTGGAAGGGCGGAGGGAAGAGCCATTGTCGTGGAAAATATAGACCAGATAGACAAGGTGGACTTCTCAAAGCCTGTCAATATTTTCTCACAGACCACCAAGGACCCTGTGGAATACGCCCAGGTCTGCGACAAGATCCGGGAGAAGATGCAGGACAAGTCAGCCCTTACCGTCCACGACACCATCTGCCGCCAGGTGGCCCAGAGGCACGCCCGCCTGAGCGCCTTCGCACAAAGCCACAACGTCATAATCTTTGTGAGCGGAAAAGAGTCCTCCAACGGCAAGGTCCTCTACGAGCTTTGCAAGAAGCACAACCCAAGATCTTACAATATCC
Source organism: Bacteroidales bacterium (assembly GCA_017548505.1). Lineage (GTDB taxonomy): Bacteria > Bacteroidota > Bacteroidia > Bacteroidales > UBA932 > Egerieousia. The sequence continues at coordinate 20,207 of JAFYZX010000035.1, forward strand.
AGTCGCTGAGCCAGATAGACAAATCCTGGTTTAAAAGTGGCGACAATATCGGAGTCTGCGGAGCCACCTCCACCCCGAAATGGCAGCTTACTTCCACGGCCAGATTTTTAAAAATAAGGCTAAAAAACTATATTTGCGGCAAATTTTACAGTATTTTATATGGCAACTACAGCAGATTTTAAGAACGGAATTTTCTTCCTTTTCAACGAGCATCCTTGCCAGCTGGTTTATTTCCAGCATGTTAAGCCAGGCAAAGGAAACACTATCGTAAGAACGAAATTCAAGGACCTCCAGACCGGAAAACTTCTGGAGCACACATACGGAGCGGGAGAGAGAATAGACCTCGTGTCTGTAGAAAGGAGGCCTTACCAGTACCTCTATGCAGACGAGACTGGCTATAACTTCATGCACCGCGAGACCTACGAGCAGGTTCACCTGGACAAGGACTTTGTAGAGAACGCAGACCTTATGAAGGAAGGCCAGAACGTGGAGATGATGGTATGGGCGGACAATGAGGAAATCCTCACCTGCGAACTCCCTTCATTCGTTGAGCTCGAGGTTACCTACACCGAGCCTGCAGTAAAGGGCAACACCGCTTCCACCAACGCTCTCAAGGAGGCTACTCTTGAGACCGGCGCCAAGATCATGGTTCCGCTTTTCATCCAGAACGGAGAAAAGATCAGCGTTAAAGTTGAGGACCGTACCTACGGAGAAAGGGTAAAGGGCTAAAAGCAGTCTGAACCTTTACGGATTTGATAAAAGCGAGTGAGAAATTCACTCGCTTTTATTATATTTGTTAGTGCTGAACTGAAATCTTAAAAACCTATTATATGAAAACTATCTGCAAACTGCTGTTGTCAGCCGCCGCCATCTCTGCGGCATTTCTCGTAACTTTCTGCACTTCAAACGCTCCGAAGATGTCTCCGAAACTCGACGAGGCAACTCTGGACAACCTTATAGAAGACGGACAGTTCAACAAGGCAAACAAAATCCTTTCTGAAGCCCTTCTGTGCGACTCCCTTTCAGAAGCCGACAGATATCTTATCAACTTCGAGAAAGACAAGATGCAGAGAATACTCTCCGATTTCAGCAAGGGGGAGGCTGAGGTTCTGGAATACATCAAGAAATACATCCCTAATGTAACGGAGGCCCAGATGGAACTCTGGAGGCAGACCGGAGCCCTGGAATGCAAGACTATAGACGGGGTAAGGCGCTATTTCCGCAAGGGCCCTGGCAATCTCTTCCTGGTTGATCCCGTATGCGTTGCCGCCCGTGAAGCCATTGACGGCCCTGAAACCGGAACGACCGGAGATTTCCTCAAGGATTATCTTCCAAAAGTCATCTCCGACGCCTGCTTCCAGCAGGTATGGGGCAAGGATGTAAGGGCAAGCTCATACGTGGATCCTGTAAAGATGACCGTTCACGTGCTTATGAGAGTGATGCCGGACGCAGTTCCTGCCGGAGAAGTTGTAAGGATGTGGCTTCCATACCCTAAGGAGAAGGAAAGACAGAAAGACATAGAACTCAAGAGAGTGTTCATAGGATACAATTCCAACTACAAGGACCTGGAACTCCCGGAAGCAAGGCCGGTTATAAAGTTCAGGGGCCTTAACACCAAGGTTAGCAAGAAGGAAAGCCTGGGATACGCTTGCGCTGCAACAGACGGAACCCTTGCCACCACCTTCTCCGAGGACGGATCCCAGCTGCTCGGCGCAGAGGGCGCATATCGCGGAAACGGCTACATAATATCCAGCCCAGACGCAGCCAGAAGAAGCCTTTACGTGGAGATGGTCTCCAACGGAAAGGATACCCTCAAGGTTGGATATGACCTCAGCTACACCTCTTACAACCAGTACTTTGCAAACCTGGAAGAGCAGATCAAGCCATACGACACCACATCGCTGATCTACAAGACCTACACTGCAGAAAGGGAAAGGCACATTGTATTCACGGACAAGATCAAGACCCTGGCAGACAGCCTGGTTGGCGGAGCTACCGAGCCTTACGAGAAGGTAAAGAGAATATGGTGCTGGATTACCGAGAACATACCTTGGGCCGGTGCAAGAGACTACTCCACTATTCCTAATATCCCTATGTACGTCCTTAAGAACGGGCACGGAGATTGCGGACAGGTATCTTTGCTGTTCATGACAATGGCTCGCTACAAGGGCATTCCGGCACGCTGGCAGAGCGGATGGATGGTTCATCCGGGCCACGTGAACCTGCACGACTGGGCAGAGGTTTACTACGAGGGCGTAGGCTGGGTTCCTGTGGACCAGAGCTTCGGCTACAGTGGAGGAGACCGCGACAAGGCAGACACAACTTCTGTCCTGACGGATGACCAGCAGATGCTCAAGTTCTTCTTCAGCCGCGGACTGGATGCCTACCGCTTCATTGTCAACGACGAATACGGCCTCTGGGCACCGCTCTACCCTGCCAAGATCTACCCTCACTACGACGAGGTTGACTTCCAGATGGGAGAGGCCGAGTGGAGAGGCGGAAACATCCTCAACGGAGGCTGGAAGTGCTGGATGGATGTAGATTACAACTAGTTGGAAACAATTTAAAAACATAGAAACATGAAAAGCAGAATCTTAACCCTCGCCCTTCTGGCGATGATGCTCTTGCCTGCAGCAGCAGATGCACAGAACACCAAAGAAAAGCAGCTGGCAACAATCCGCGAGGAATACGCCGGTGCAATGAAGATGCTGGAGATGAGGTCAGACCCCGAATATCCCGCAAAGGACAAGATTGTCATAACCTCAGATGAAATGTGGCCGGGCAGCGGACAGCACAATGGAAAAATGGAGATTTTCTTCGGCCTGGATCTCAGCGAAGAAGAATCCGAAATCCAGAGATTCCCGAGATTCGCCCGCTACTCCTACAATATCGGCAGCCAGAAATACTACTACGAAATCCTCTGGTATGACCCGGATGACGGTAATCCAGAGCATTGCCAGCCGATTTTCTTCCACTCCAAGAATACGGACTACCACGACAAGACCGTGGAATGCCGCCACTATTTCTGGGACGGGAAACTGCTCAAGACTCTTATAAACAACACCCAGCAGGCTGACGAAGACTACATCCCAAGTCCGGAAGAGGCTCTCTCCAGGGCAAAGATGATTTTCCAGATAGCCACGATGAATAACCTCTGGAACTATTGATCATGAAAAAGGCATTGCTGGCCATCCTCGCCGCGCTGATTCTAGCCCCGGCGGGACTCAAGGCCCAGAAGACAGATCAGGCAATAGCCAAAATCCGTAAGGATTACGCTAGTGCAAATGAAATGATCAAGGCGGTCGGAGACTACTACGACGATGCTTTCATCAACAGCACTACTTTGGATATCAAGGAGATGTGGTTTCCGTCCGGGCCTCACGCGTGTAAAACTGAAATCTTCTACATCCTGGGCACAAGTGAAGAGTGGTCCTTTGACAGAAATGTCTTCTTTGTCCGCAGCAAATGGAATATCGCCCCGAGAGAATACTACTGCGAATTCCTCTTTGACCCGAAGACCGGCAATCCGGAGTTTTACTTCTACAGGGTAATGGGATACGACGGCAAAACGTATGAATACCGGTATTACTGGGAAAACGGAAAACTGATAAGGAGCATCTGCCCGCCAAACCCTGGCGATGACATACTTCTGGACAGCGATATTCCAAATCCTGAAGGAGTGTACAAAAAAGCCCTTTCATACAAAAACAGTGCAGAGGCTCTAAGCAATTATTAGACAGTTATTATCAACGATATGGAAGAACTCACAAAGCAATGCCCATTCTGCGGCCAGACTATCAACGCCGCGGCAATCAAATGCAAATACTGCGGCAAGTGGCTGGAGAATCCTCAGGAAGCCCAGCCGGAAGGACACACCCAGCAACAGACCCCTCCTCCGCCGCCTCCACAGCAGAACTGGCAGCAGCAACAGCCTAATTACGCCCAGCAACAGCCTAATTACCAGCAGCCGACACAGCAGACTTATTACGTGGAGCAGCCGCGCAAGTCAAACGGCCTGGGTGTAGCGGGTTTCATTCTTGCTATTATAGCCTTATTCCTTGGCTGGATTCCGATTGTCGGATGGGTTATCTGGTTTCTTGGACTGTTGTTCTCATTTATTGGCGTATTCAAGGCACCTAGAGGACTCGCCATTGCCGGTCTAATAATCTCTCTCTTGGCCCTCCTGGTTATTGTAGGATTAACTGGATGGCTTACGGCCGCATTTAAAGAAGGTCTTGCCGGATTGTAGGAAATGAAACGGGTACACATAATCACTCCTGTAAAGGATTCCATAGAATCCACGCTGGAAACGATAAAGGCCATCCAGTCTTCCGAGATGGCCTTCCCTCATACCTATACCGTTTACAACGACTTCTCTACAGATGAGAATACTGCCATACTTGAAAAAGCTTCAAAAGAGTACGGTTTCACCCTGGTAAACCTTAAGGACATTACGGACCATCCGTCGCCGAACTATCTCCTTGTGCTCCAGACGGTCCAAAGAGAAGCCCTTGAGAACGAGGCTGGAGTTCTCATTGTGGAAAGCGATGTTACTGTAAAAAAAGACACTCTCCAGGGCCTGGTGGACGGTGCCCTCCAGAGGCCGGACTGCGCCATTGCCGCCTCCGTAACAGTTGATGACTCGGGAGTGATCAACTACCCGTACAAGCACATGCTCGGAAAAGAGAACCAGGTAATTGACACAAAGAAACACTGCAGCTTCTGCTGCAGCCTTCTTACCCCGGCCCTTCTGAAAGCCTTTGACTTCAACACCCTGGATCCGGAAAAGAACTGGTACGACGTAACCATCTCTCATGAAGCCCTGGACCTTGGACTGAAAAACTATGTGTTCACCACATTGCCTGTGATTCACCGCCCTCACCAGAGCCGCCCGTGGAAGCTTCTGAAGTATAAGAACCCTATCAAATACTACTGGATAAAGTTCACTAAGGGGATGGACAAGATCTAGCAGATCAAATCAATACAGCAAAAAAAGAAGGATGGCCGATGACCATCCTTCTTTTCCTTTTTATTAACTTTTTGGAAATACTACTGAGCTGGATTCTCAGGAGCCGGTCCGTCAACATACTTTGGAGATGGACCCCACTCGTTAGTCTCAGGCTTTCCGTCCTGTGCACAGTTAACGATCAGGATAATTCCGATTACTGCCAATGCAATGGAAACAAGGATTGTGAGGAATCCGGTGATGAAAGTTGCTGCCCAGCCAATGTGCCAGAACAACCAGGTCAGGAACATAACGAGAAGGTAGCAAGCGAAAACAACGGCGTATGCCTTTACAAGGCCGTCTCCCTTGCCAACATCATGCATACGGCGCATGAACAGTGGAAGAGAAATAACCAGAATGCCAATGTAAACAATGAGATAGAGCCAGAATCCAAGATAAGGGATAGCCTTAAGGATAGCTCCTACGATGCCGCCACCTACACAAAGTACCAGCATTGCCCACCAGAACTCTGATCTGCGTGAACGTCCTGTAGTCTCTTTAACACGGCTCCAAGCAAGCTTTATTGCCTGCATGAAATCCAATTGAGGAAGTGCGTTTGCCATAAATGTTGATTTTTAGGTTGTTATAGAATAAATGAAATAGTTTCCGGTTTTGTTCGTTTTTCAATCCTTACAAAGTTAAACTAAATTCAGCAAAAATCCAACAGTAAAATATATCTATATCGCGATTGTCTTCTGCAGAATCTCCAGATACTTTGCTGCCTGTGCACCGTCCATCTGGGAGTGGTGGAACTGCATGGAAATCTTAAGCTCCGTCTTGAAAAGTCCTCTTCTGCGATACCTTCCCCAGGCGATGAAAGGGTTGTTCCATCTGCCTGAATACTGGTTGATTATGCCATCCAGTTCCGTATCCAGAAGAGTTGATGTGCCCAGTATGGCGCATTCGCTTCCAAGGAGCTGGTCGCTGCAGGTTTCCCTAGTTTTTCCGGTAAGGGCCAGATAATCACTGTTGAACTTTGAGATATCCTCGCTGTAAGGCACATCGCAGAGGCATATACCCCCGTCGGCAGTATCCACAACCACATTCACGGCAAGGCGGTCGTACCTGAAGAGTTTCCCCTGCTCAGGCACCGTATAGAACTCTTCTATGCCGCTAGCCGCCTTGCACAGGCACCAGCAGAGGGCCATATTGAACTTGTAGCCCTTCCTTTTGCAATACCTGACAAGACGGCCCACGCCGTATGTCTTGAAGAGGGTAACCATAGGCATCGGAGAGGTCATCCACATCTCGAACGCCCTTGCCCTTTTTGTGGTTTTGGGATCTACCTCTGTTCTCATTCCGCAACTGTAACTTCTTTCCAGCCAGGAAGATCGTTAACCAGCACAGAGGCCGCTGCAACCTCCTCTGAAGGAGTGTGCTTCACATATTCTTCCCTTTCAACTACCCTATAATCCGGTTCCTTGAAATTGAAAGGCCGCTGGGCAACAGCAGCGGAATCCGCAAGCCTCAGCGTAACTTCAGAATCGAATGTCTCCTCAGCCTCGTTTCCGGTAAAAAACTCCGTGAACCATCCTGAATCTACGGGACGGCTTCTTTCCAGACGGTAGAAAATCCAGTTCTGCTCTCTGTTGAACTGGTTCTCGTAAATTTCGAAGAATTCAAGCAGGTATCCTCCTTCCACCACCTCGTAGCTCATCCTGTCGTGCCACTTGTAAGACAGGCAGTTAAGACTGTCTCCGGCAAAAGTGAACACAGCCATCGACCAAGGCCCGCGGCTGATGAAAAGCTCATCCAGCCCGTCCTTGTCTATGTCGTAGAAGAGATACTTTACGGTTGGAGATTTCTCCTCTTCCATCCAGCCTTCCGGATAGGCCATATCCCAGGCCTGGAGCACAGTAGCCGCCGTATCAACGATCAACGGCTTGATGGAGGTTTCCCCCACCTTGAAATATTTGCACGAAAAAAGACAGACGGCTGTCATCAGAACAGCCGTCGCCGAGAATAAAATCCGCCTCATTATTTAAATACGACGGTCTTCAGGATAGGGAGGAATTTGCCTTCCCAGTCAGCAGCCTGGCTTTCAGGGAATTCGAAGTTTCCGGTTACGCCAATCTTGTCTTCCTTCAGATAAGTGAAGTCCAGCCTTACGTTGCCTTCGGTAATGGTCCTGAGGGTTACCATATTGCCGTCAACCTTAGGTTCCTCGCTCTTGCAGTTCTGGTCCAGTGCGTGAACCATACCCTTAAGTCCGTCTCCCGTAGTCTTGAGCTGGCTCTTTGTAGGGCCGCCGGTAAAATAGTTGATCACGAACTTAACGTCACCGTCTGCAGTCTTGGCATTCAGGACATCACCATACTTGAATGTTTCCTCCATACCGGTAGGAAGCATAACTGTGTAGTTGTCAGCCTCGAATGTAACTCCGTCCTTTAAAGGTTCCACATTGCTGGAGCTTGAGCCGCCGTTTCCGCCGCCGCAAGCTGCAAATGCAACAACTGCAACTGCCATTGCTAAAATCTTTTTCATAATGTTTGGTTTATTGATTATTAAAGATGAAAGTTTCTAGTCTATTGGTTCCCACTGGCCTCTCATAGGGGCGCATCCTACATAGAATGCCGGGCAATTGCTCACAAGGTAATATTCAGAATCGTATGGCTTAACCACATCCACGCCTCTCCAGTTCATACTCCATCCCTGGCTGAATAGCTGAAGATACAAAACCGTTCCTCCCAGAATTTGAGATTCCTTGTACTCGACCGCCGGACTCACTCTCAGGGAAACTGTGTAAGGCTTACGGGGCTGGTATCCGTTAGAAGGACTGGCACCCATCATCAGGGCGGCTACAATGTAAGGCTGGGCATAGCCCGGATCCTTTCCGAGCTTGTCTTTAAGCTGGCGCATACAGTCGTTGAAATTGGTTTGAGTGTTGTTAGCCCTTATGGCCTCCTCCCCTACGGCTTTATTCCGCCTGTACATCTCAAATGCAATTACCTGAAGGGCAACAGCTCCCTGAGGTTCCACTCCCAGATCCTGCTGAAGTTCCAGGAATTCCTCCAGAGTTTCCGGAATGCGTGAGAAAGAAACCGTGCTGGTTTGAGTCTTGTCGTAATCGTCGTGGTTGATTTTACCTGTCATAACGTAATCTACGCCTCCGGCAGTTCCTTTTGCTACCCACTCTTTTGTGGCAGCGCTTTTGTTGCTGTTCCCGGGTTTGTTGTTTGGAGCCTGTTTAAAGAGTCTGCCAGTCTGCGCAGAAGCCACGCAAGGCATAATCAGTACAGCCATCAAAATGGCCAAGATCGCTTTTGTTCTCATATTGAAAGTTTTTGAATTCCACATACAAGAACAAATATAATAAAAACTTGGCTATTTGCAGCGAATAATAAGAAGGCCATCGCGGATATCCACAAGATGGCTTTCCACGCGGCTGTCTGATTCAACGATGGATTTGAAAGAAGATATGCCCGCACTTTTCGGATCAGAGTGGTCTTCTGTCCTTCCGTACCAGGATACATTGTCTGCAAGAATATAACCTCCAGGCTTTACAAGAGGCAGCGTAAGCTCATAATACTGAGGATACTGCCTCTTGTCTGCATCTATGAAGACAAGGTCATATTCCTCAGCGATTCCGTTATCCGCCCCAGCCTTTTTTTGAGAAAGAATATCAACCGCATCGCCGAAGAAAACCTTGACAAGTTCAGACACCCCTGCTCTCTGAAGCCCCTCTTCGATGATGTAGTCCAGTTCCCTGTTTATCTCGATGGCATCGGCATACACGCCATTGCTTCTCTTTACGGTTCCTGCGGCAGAACGGACTCCATCTGCCAGGCAGGCAAGGGAATAACCTGTGAAAGTGCCTATTTCAAGCACTCTCAAAGAAGATGTCCTGCATACAAAATCGCGGAGATACAGGCCTTCCTCCTTCCCCACCAGCATCTGGGCGTGGTTGGTTCGGGTATGGGTCTGGCGTTCTATCCAGTTCAGGGCAGACAGCAACTTTTCCATAATCAATAGAATACCAGGCGGCTCATGCGGTCGCGACGCAGGATCTCGCGGGAGACTTCCAGGATATCTTCTGCGGTTACGCTCTCAATATCACTTCGGATCTTGTCAATGGAGGTAACATTTCCTGTAAGCAGCATGCTCTTGCCAATGGTAAGGCTGCGGGCCTCGGCATTGTCTCCGGAAATGGAGAGCTGCCCAATCATCTGCTTCTTTGCGGCAGAGAGCACACGTGGAGTAAGCGGTTCATCCACAAACCTTGCAAGTTCCTTCCACATCAGTTTCATGCACTTGTCCAGATACTTCTTGTCGCACCCGAAGTAGATGCAGAAAATGCCGGTGTCCTTGTAGGAAACCACGCTTGCGTCTATGTGATATACAAGGGCGTGCTTTTCCCTCAGGCTCAGGCTCAGGCGGGAGTTGGACGCCGGCCCTCCAAGCATGTTTGTAATCAGCGACAGGGCTGCCCTCTTCCTCCTCTCGTAGTAGGAAAATGCCGTACATCCCACTATGCAGTGGGCCTGGCGGAGCTTGCGGTCCTCGCAACGGTCGAACTTCTTTCCCTCGATGAACGTGGACTTGGAATCCCCTTCTCCATCCAGCCTCTTATGGGCAAACGGGCTGCTTGTTGCCGGTACCTTTCCGTAAGAAGTTGAAAGGCTTGCTCCCGGGCACCACTTCTGGAGTTCTTTCTCAAGAATCGCGGAGATTTCCTTCTCCTCAAAGTTTCCGGCCACGGAAAGTGTCATGTTCTCCGGGCGGAAAAATCTGTCACGGTTTTTCTTGAGTATTGCGGGGGTAATCGGCTCCAGGGTTTTCTTGTCGCCGAGTATGGAATAACCCAGTGGAGTGCCTTCGAAAAGTTCTCCCTCAAAGGTATCGAACAGCAGTTCCGACGGGGAATCCTGATAAGTTATGATCTCGTCATAGACCACTTCCTTCTCCTTGGAGAGTTCTTCCTGCGGAAAGGAAGAGGCGAATGCCACCTCGAAAACCAATCCGGCGGCCTTCCTGATATCCTCCTTCAATGTGGTGGAATACAGCACTATGCGTTCCTTGGTCGTAAAGGCGTTGAGGTCTCCGCCCACCTTCTCCAGATAACTTGCTATGTTCACAGATGAGCGGTTAGGAGTTCCCTTGAAAAGCATGTGCTCTGTAAGGTGAGCTAGTCCGTTATATGCAGGATCCTCGTCCCTGGTTCCCATACCTATGCTGAGTATGCAGTACGCTACGGGAGAATTTGTCTTTGTGAAAGCAAACAGCAACGAATCTTTCTTCATAAAGTACAATTGATAAGGCCGCAAAGGTAGAAATTTTATGGGTTTTCTGCTTATATTTGTAGATGTTATTATGGGTAACAAGATATCGATAAGGTTTTACAAAGACCACGAAGTAAGAGCGGTCTGGAATGATGCAGAAAACAAATGGTATTTCTCCATTGTTGATATCGTATCTGCAATAACAGGCAGCGCTCGTCCTAGAGTCTATTGGGGGACCGTCAAAAACAGACAGAAAACAAAATACGAGCAGTTGTATTCAAAATGTATACAACTGAAATTGACCTCTGCTGACGGCAAGAGATACGCAACGGACTGTTTTGCACAGGAAGATATAGAAGCTGTAATTAAGACATTACCGGCCAAAAACACAAATGAGTTCCTCGACTGGTTTATATATTCAGACAACACTATAGACGGGAAAAGCCGAAAGAAAGCGTATTCATTCTGGGAGAGCAACCTGGTGCAGAAGGATGATGTGGGGAAGGTCAAGGCTCTTCAGCAGATACACGCATATATCTTTGGAGGCCTGTATGATTTCGCCGGAAAAATCCGGACAGTGACTATTTTCAAGGGCGGCACTGTCTTCTGCCTTGCAGAATATCTTCACAGAGAACTGGCCAAGATTGAAAAGATGCCTCAGGAAACGTTTGACCAGATCGTGGACAAATATGTCGAGATGAATATGGCTCACCCCTTCATGGAAGGCAACGGACGTTCCACCAGAATCTGGCTGGATCTTATATTCAAAAAGGAACTGAAGCTTTGTGTGGATTGGAGCAAGATAGACAAGAAAGAATATCTTCAGGCGATGATTGAAAGCGAGTTTGACAGCAAGCACATAAAAGCCCTGCTCCAGCAGGCAATGACAGACAAGATAGACGACCGGGAACTGTTTATGAAGGGCATCGACTATTCCTACTATTACGAACAGGAAGACTAGTTCCATTATTCTCTGTTTTTTCCTAAATTTGTGGCTATGGAAAAATTCATCGTATCGGCACGAAAATACCGTCCCGCTACATTCGGGACACTTATCGGTCAGGACAGCATAGCCACAACTCTCAAGAACTCAATCAAGAGAGGACAGCTGGCACACGCATATCTTTTCTGCGGCCCAAGGGGAGTGGGCAAAACCACCACAGCCAGGATCTTTGCCAAGATCATCAACTGCATGAATCCCGGCGAGGATATGGAGCCTTGCGGCCAGTGCGAGAGCTGCAAATCCTTTGAGGAAGGCCGCTCCTACTGTATCCACGAGCTGGATGCCGCCTCCAACAATTCCGTGGACGATATCCGCGCCCTGACGGAGAAAGTGATGATTCCGCCTCAGATCGGAAAGTACAGTGTGTACATCATAGACGAGGTTCACATGCTCTCCACCAGTGCGTTCAACGCCTTTCTGAAGACTCTGGAAGAACCGCCTGCACACGCCATCTTCATTCTCGCCACAACGGAAAAGCACAAGATAATCCCTACCATCCTCAGCCGGTGCCAGGTATATGATTTCAACCGCATCAGCATTCCGGATATCGTCAAGAACCTGAGGATGATAGCCCAGAAGGAAGAGGTAACCATAGATGACGGCTCACTTCACGTAATAGCCGAAAAGGCGGACGGTGCAATGAGAGATGCCCTTACCCTCTTTGACCAGGTAGTGGCCTACTGCGGAAGCACGGTGGATTACGCCTCCGTGATAAAGAACCTTAACGTACTAGACTACGAATATTATTTCAAGCTCATCGACAATTCCCTGGAAGGCAGGTTTGCCGATTCCCTTGTGCTCTTTGACGAAGTGCTTTCAAAGGGATTCAATGCCTTGTACTTTGTGGGAGGCCTTGGCAACCACCTCCGCAACCTTCTGATCTGCAAGGAAACCGCTTCAGCAAAACTGCTGGAGGTATCTCCACAGCTTGAAGCAGAATATCAAAGGCAGAGTGCAAGATGCCCTCTGAAATTCCTGTTCAAGTCTCTGGCAATAACGGAAAAATGCGAGAGCGACTATGCCCGCAGCAATAATCAGCGCCTGCTGGTGGAATTCATGCTGGTGAGGATGAGCCAGCTACTGGAACCGGCAGCCCGCCCGGCACCGGTTGAAAGGCCGGCAGAGCCAGTTCCTGCACCCGCTCCAGCACCAAAACCTGAGCCGAAACCGGAACCAAAACCAGAACCTGTTAAACCGGTTGAACCTGAGAAGCCTGCTGAACCGGAGCCTGCTCCAGAACCTGTAAAAGCCGCAGAACCCGAGCCTGTTCCAGAGCCAGAAAAACCTGCTGAACCGGAGAAGGCAGACGGTTTTGCAGTGCAGCGCATGAGCGAGGAAAAGCCGTTAGGCCCGAGCGTAGCGCAAACAACAGCGACTGCTGCCGAACCTGCTCCTGTCGCTGAGCCAACACCAGCACCTGCATTTGCTCCGGGACTGAGCATCAGCGGCCTGATGAACGAGAAGAAGGAAGAAGAGGTAGCGGAGAAAAAACCTCTTGACTTTATGGGCCCGTCCACAGGAAAACCTGTAACCCAGGAAGCAGTGGATGCCGCATGGAACAGGATGGTGGCAATGTACGAGCAGAAGAACCCTAAGCTGGTGCGCTTCATCGCGATGCTCAAGGAAGCCCATCCTGCCTTTGACCAGGAAAGCGGCACAATCTCCTTCTGCGTAAGCAACTCCAGCCAGAAGACCTGGATAGAGCAGCAGACAGGAAACCAGATGGCAGCATTTTTGAGAAAGGTTCTTGAAAACGAAAACGTGAAGCTGGCTGTCAAGATCAAGAGCAGAGAAGACATCGTAAAGAAGATGTACATGCCTCAGGACAAGGACAGGTACCTCACGGAAACCAACCCGGAATTTGCCCAGTTGAAGAAAGACATGGGCGCAGAACTCAAGTGATATGAGATTACGTTGCGAAAACCTTGTTAAGAAATACGGCCCCAGAACAGTCGTGAAAGGGGTGTCTATGGAAGTGAATCAAGGTGAGATCGTGGGCTTCCTTGGTCCGAACGGAGCTGGAAAGACCACAAGCTTCTATATGATAACAGGACTTGTTGTTCCTAATGCCGGAAGAATCTTTCTTGATGATGAGGAAATCACTGGTCTCCCGATGTTCAAGAGAGCTCAGAAGGGAGTCGGTTACCTGGCACAGGAGGCTTCTGTGTTCCGTCA
>JAFYZX010000006.1 GCA_017548505.1 Bacteroidales bacterium
AGCATCTTCCTTGCGTAAGAATAGCTTGCCTTAGCCGTCATATCGGCAGGATTACGCAAAAGAGCCTGCCTGTAGGCTTCCATGGCCTTGTCGTACTGCTTGGCCTGCAGCATCATGTTTCCAAGATTGAAGAAGTACTTGGAAGCCGCATCATCCTTCCCCTGCATCTTCAGCAGAGGATCATCCTTTGAACCCTGGATGTTTTCCGGCATAGCGGGCATTTTGGTGGTTACACCCTTCCAGGAAGGAGAATAAGGAAGCTTGGAAACCGTATCCGCAATCGCCGAGTAGGCCTTTGCGGCACCTTCCATATCCTGCTGCTTCCAGAGAGCGTTGCCAAGGTTGTAATTGCCTTTTACCGAGAGAGAATCCTTGAGGAGGCCCTTGCGGTATTCAACCTCAGACTGTTTGAATTTGTCTTTATTGAAGTAGCGGTTTCCACGCCTTACATCCCTCTTGTCCACCTGAGCGGACATCTGAACCGTGGTAAGGGTGAGAAGTATCATAACCGCAAAAAGTTTCTTTTTCATTTTCCTGTCGCCGATCAAGAATTCAAGTACAAGGAAGAACAGGGCAATACCGAAGAAATACATGAACTGCTCGTTATATTCTTCAAAGGCAAGTTCCTGATACGAAGTCTTTTTCAACTCCCTGATCTTTTCAACGATATCTCCGATGCCGAAGTTTGTATCCGAGGCTCTGACATAGATTCCGCCGCCTGCCTCAGCGATGCTTTTGAGGGTTTCCTCGTCGAGCTTGGTTACGACAATCTGGCCGTCTTTGTCCTTCATAAGCCCGCCGCCTTCGTCAGGAATCGGCTCGCCCTTTGGAGTTCCCACGCCGATGCAATAGACGTTGATTCCGGCCTTGTGGGCATACTCGGCAGCGGCCACCGCGTCATCCTCGTGGTTTTCTCCATCGCTGATGACGATTATGGCCTTGTTACCCTCTTCCTGCATGCCCTCCATGGAGAAACTCTGGGCGCAAGTCATAATGGCATTGCCGATAGCGGTTCCCTGAACAGGAATTGAGTTGGTGTTGATTCCGGAAAGGAACATCTTGGCGGAAACATAGTCCGCGGTTATTGGAACCTGGACAAAACTCTCCCCGGCAAAAATCACCAGGCCAACGCGGTCGCTATGAAGCTTGTCCATAAGGCGGGACAGATCCATCTTGGCCCTTTCCAGGCGGTTAGGAGAATAGTCCTTGGCCTTCATGGAGTTGGAAACGTCCAGAGCCACCATAATCTCGCTTCCGGTGTTGCTGCTCTCGCGGAGCTTTGCCCCTATCTGAGGTCGGGCAAGGCCGAGCATCAGGAACAGCCACGCAAGGCTGAAGCAGGTAAGACGAAGCCAGCCCTTGGCGCTGGAACGCTCGGGCATCAGGGCTTCCACCATATCGGGATTTCCGAACCTTCTCAGCCTACGGTTTCTTCCCCTGCGGTACAGAGCGTAGAACACATAGAAAAACGGTATCGCGAATATGAAAAGAAGAAATATCGGTCTAGCAAACTGTAACATAATCCCTCCTTTTCTAATCAGGCAAATGCCTTGTAAACAATCTCATAACAACCTCAAGAATCACAGCCAGGAACGCAATCAGCGCAAATCTCATGAAGAGTTCCTTGTACTGCGGATAAGTGTCTACGATGGTTCTTGACTTTTCCATCTTGTTGATCTCGGCATAGATTTCAGCCAGCTTGGTATTGTCCGTTGCGCGGAAATACTTTCCTCCGGTGTCGGCTGCAATTTGCTTCATCAGCGGCTCGTCAATGTCCACCTTCACCATCTGGATTCCGTAATCAGTTGGATATGGAGCCTCTCCCATTGCGCCGATTCCTATAGTGTATATCCTTACTCCGTATGTCTTTGCAATCTCGGTAGCCATCTGAGGGGATATCTCGCCGCAGTTGTTTACTCCGTCCGTAAGCAGGATCACAACCCTGCTCTTTGCGTCAGACTCCTTCAGGCGGGCTACAGCGGTTGCGATTCCGTTACCGATGGCCGTTCCGTCTTCTATGATTCCGCACTGGATATCCTTCATCATATTGATAAGGGTCTGGCGGTCAGTCGTAAGCGGGCACTGCGTGTAACTCTCGCCGGCAAATACCACAACGCCCATACGGTCAGCAGGCCTCTGGGCCACGAACTCCATCGCGATCTGCTTTGCGGCGTTGATTCTGTCCGGCTTGAAGTCCATAGCCAGCATACTGGTGGAAACGTCTATGCCAAGAACTATGTCTATTCCCTCCGTGGAAACCTTCTCCAGTTCCGATGCGGAACGCGGACGGGCAATCGCAAGCACCAGGGCCGCAATGGCAATGCACCTCAGGATAAACGGAACGTGCCGCATCAGCCTCTTGAAAAAGCCCTGGTTATCAAGCTTCCAAGGCGTTATGTCTGAAACCGTAAGATAAGGGTGCCTGCCCTTAATCTCCCGCCATATATAAATCAGAATGGCGAGGGGAACCAGCGCAAGCAACCACAACAGTTTTGGATATTCAAAGAACATTACTTATCCTCCCCGATTTTCTTTTCGCCCTCCATCTCGGACAGCTGCTGCATGTAGGCGAAGTTTACAAAATTCACGGCAGCCGGTATTGCCTTCTCGTTTTCCTCAGCACTCGGACTATGCTTGGCAAACTTCACAAGGTCTGAAGTTGAGAACATGGAACCCAGATCGCCGAGAATCTTCTCGTCTATCTTTTTGTCTTTCAAAGAGTCCATAATCTCAGTGGAAGTCTGCTCCATAGCCCTTACGCTGTAGCGTTTCTCTATATATTCCCTGACGGCATCCGTTACACCGGTGTAGAAGAGTTTCTCCTTACCACTCTGCCAGAGCTTGTCCGTGCGGATTTTCTCCAGTTTCTTCAGTGCCACGATGTGAGGCGGATCTGATTCCACGCTTCGGCCGAAGAAGTCCTTGTTCTTCCTCTTCATCGCGATGTATCTGATAATACCCCAGATAAGCAGAGCAATGCCCAGACCGAGGAGTATCCACGGCAACACTTCCTTGAAGGTTACCGGATAGGTCTCCTGCGGCTTGATATCGTACATCTTGAAAGTGGCGGTATCTACTGGTATCGTATTTACATACAATGTCTTGGGATCTATCTTCAGAGTGTCTGCCGCCCCGCTGCCATCCTTGTCCACAAGAATCAGAGGAGGTGGAAGGCGAAAGGCTCCGCTGTCGAAGGAAGTCAGCAGGATCTTTCCCCTCAGCTGGGCCAGGTTCTTCTTCACGCCCAGGGTATCCAGCTCAAAATCCCTGACAACCTCCACGGAACCCTTGATGGTAGTATCCCGCACAAGAATCTCCGCGTATGGAGCCACGGCCAGCATCTTCCCCTGCGGAACGCTGAAGTCCAGAGTCCAGACCACCTGGTCTCCCACCAGAATGGAATCGGCGGAGAGAGTGGATTTGTCCAGCCTCTGACCCCACGCACCTTGAAGGGGAAACAGGCAAACTGCCAATGCTATAATTGCTTTTCTCATAATCACTTGTTCTTGAAGAACGCTATCAGGCTCTTCACATAATCATCGTCTGTAGATATACTTACAGTATCCACTTTATAGCGGTTGAAAAGCTGCTGGGCATTGCTCAGCACGTTTCTGCTCCACTGGGCGTAACTGTTACGCACGCTGCGGCTGGAGGTGTCGATCCAGCCTTCTGCCCCGGTTTCCGCATCCCTTACCCTTACCAGGCCAAGGTCCGGAATCTCCCTTTCTCTCGGGTCATAGATATTGATTGCGGAAATCTCGTGACGGTTGGCGGCCAACTTCAGGGCATCCTCATAGCGAGGCTTTCCCTTGCTGTCCACATCCAGAAGGTCGCTGAGCAAAAACGCAGTGCATCTTTTCTTGATGGCCCTTGAGAGGAACCTCAGCGCCTCGGAAATATCCGTTCCGCTCTGCGTAGGCTTGAATTCCAGAAGCTCGGAGATAATTCTCAGCAGATGGCTTCTTCCTTTCTTGGGAGGGATGAATTTCTCCACCTTGGAGGAGAAGAACAGAGCTCCCACCTTATCGTTGTTGATTGAAGCCGAGAAGGAAAGCACTGCGGCAATCTCTGCCACCAGTTCCCTCTTGGTCTTGGTGGAAGTTCCGAAAATACTGGAAGAAGACACGTCCACAAGCAGAACAACCGTAAGTTCCCTCTCCTCCTCGTATACTTTAATGTAAGGGGAGCGGAGCCTGGCGGTAACATTCCAGTCCATATTGCGGACATCGTCTCCAAACTGGTATTCCCTAACCTCGCTGAAAGCCATACCCCTGCCCTTGTAGGCGGAGTGGTACTCTCCGGCAAAGATCTGGTGGGAAAGGCTCCTGGTCCGGATCTCAATCTTTCGTACTTTCTTCAAAAGAGAGTTATCCATAACGGTTTTCCTTTAAGGAACTGCAACTACGTTTACGATTTCTGTAATAAGGTTTTCTGTTGTGATATCCTCAGCCTCAGCCTCGTATGTAAGGCCGATACGGTGGCGCAGAACCTCGTAGCAGACAGCTCTAACATCCTCAGGAATGACATATCCCCTTCTCTTTATGAAGGCGTATGCCTTGGCGGCCTTGGCCAGTGAGATGCTTGCTCTTGGAGACGCTCCGTACTGGATCATGCTCTTGATCTTGCCCAGGCCATATTCCTCCGGAGTTCTGGTTGCATAGACTATATCCACGATGTAGCGCTCGATTTTCTCATCCATGTAAACATCCTTCACCACGCTGCGGGCCCTGATGATGTCTTCCGGCTTGAGGACTGTGCTTGCCTTAGGGAATTCGTGGGCGTTGTGCATCTTGATAATCTGCTTCTCCTCGTCCTTGCGCGGATAGTTTACGATGACCTTGAGCATGAAACGGTCCATCTGTGCTTCAGGCAGCGGATAGGTACCTTCCTGCTCTATAGGGTTCTGGGTTGCCATTACCAGGAACGGCTTCGGAAGCTCGTATGTCTGGTCGCCGATGGTAACGGCCCTTTCCTGCATCGCCTCCAGCAGGGCGCTCTGCACCTTTGCCGGAGAACGGTTGATCTCGTCTGCGAGCACGAAGTTGGCGAAAACCGGACCCTTCTTTACCTGGAACTGCTCGTTCTTCTGGCTGTAGATCATTGTTCCCACGATATCGGACGGGAGCAGGTCCGGGGTGAACTGAATCCTCTGGAACTTGGCATCTATGATATCGCTGAGGGTGCTGATTGCCAGTGTCTTTGCCAGGCCCGGCATTCCTTCCAGCAGAAGGTGTCCGTCTGCCAGCAGGCCGATAAGCAGGTCCTCAACCAGATGCTTCTGCCCTACGATTACCTTGTTCATTTCCATCGAGATGATGTCCACAAAGGCACTCTCTTTCTGAATCCTGTCGTTCAGTTCTTTTATGTTTACGTTCTCCATAACTTTGAATAACTATTATATATTTTGTTTCTATCTTTTTCGCTTCGCTCATAAAGATAAGCTGCATCTCGGAAAACCAAGCAAGCTTTTTTTTCGCTCGATTTGCATTATCTTTACACCCAATATGAAATACTTCATAAAGCTTTCATACGACGGAGCCGGTTTCAACGGCTGGCAGCTCCAGAAGAATGCTCCGAGCATCCAGGAGGAGCTGCAAAAGGCTTTCTCTCTTTTGCTTAAGGAAGACATTGAAATCACCGGTTGCGGCAGGACAGACAGCGGAGTGAATGCGGTTAACTATATCGCCCACGCTGAAATCGCTTCCAAAATGGCTTTGAGCGGGAAAACCAAGCATCATTTCCTCTACAAAATAAATGCCATTTTGCCCAATTCCATCAAGGTTTTGGGCATATACAGAATGCATCAGGAGGCTCACGCCAGATTCGATGCCACATCCCGCACCTACAAGTATTATCTGAGCACGGAACCGTCCCCTTTCCTGGGTCCGCACACATGGTATTTCAAGTGCAGGAACCTGGATATGGAGGCTATGAACAAGGGCGCTGCCTATTTCATCGGGACCAAGGACTTTTCCAGCCTCCAGAAGACCGGAAGTGATGTCACAAACCCTGTCTGCACTGTCTCCGAGGCATACTGGAAGAAAGCCCCTCTCCCGGCCCCGTTTGCACGGGAAACAGCGGGCAAGAGGATCGTTTTCACAGTTACCTCCAACCGCTTCCTCAGGAATATGGTACGTGCTATGGTGGGCTCCCTTCTGGAAGTGGGCACCCACAAGAAGGATCCGGAGTGGATCGCCGAGATGCTTAAAAAGAAAAACCGCTCCGCCGCCGGACTCAGTGTTCCGGGGGAGGCCCTTTTCCTCTGCGACATCAAATATCCATACCCGATAAAATAATACTGCACAATTTTTGCTGACAAAACGAAATTATAATTGATTTAGATATGACACTGCTCACATTTTTACTCCAGGCAGATACTGCAGAGGCCTTGACACAGGCCGCAGCCGCAGTCGCCACCAAAGAAAAAGTCTCCCTTTCAATGATCGATATGGCCGTCAAGGGAGGATGGCTTATGATTCCGCTGATAATCTTGTCACTGATTACCATCTACATTTTCGGAATGAAATGGTGGACCATCAGCCGCGCTTCCAAGATCGATCCTAACTTCATGAGGGATATACGTGACTATATCCACGACGGCAAGATTGCCGCCGCCCAGAACCTTTGCCGGCAGCAGGACACTCCGGTTTCCCACCTGATAGAGAAGGGAATAGAGAGAATGGGAAGGCCGCTGACAGACATCCAGGCCGCTGTCGAGAATATGGGAAACATCGAGGTTGCAAGGCTGGAGAAAGGGCTTCCTACCCTGGCTTCCATCGCCGGCGGCGCTCCTATGATCGGATTCCTGGGAACAGTGCTGGGTATGGTCCAGGCCTTCTTCAACATGAGCCAGGCCGGAAACAACATAGACATCACCCTTCTTTCAGGCGGTATCTACACCGCAATGATCACAACCGTTGCCGGTCTTATCGTGGGTATCCTCGCCTACTTCGGATACAACTACCTTACATCCAAGGTATCCGACCTGGTATTCACCCTCCAGAGCAACACCATCGAGTTTATGGATCTGCTCCACGAGCCGGGCGGGAGTTCCAAGTAAACATCGCTGAGAAAAACACCAAAACAGCAAGTTATGGCAATCAAACAGAGAAACAAGGTGAATGCGGCTTTCAGCATGTCCAGTATGACGGACGTAGTGTTCCTGTTGCTGATTTTCTTCCTTGTTACATCCACACTGATAAATCCGAACGCCCTGAAGCTGCTGCTGCCAAAGAGCACCAACCAGATTTCGGCCAAGCCTCAGGTGAGCGTCTCCATAAAGCACTACCAGGAGAACAACACCTTCTCCTACCACATCAACGGCCTCAAGCAGGAAACTCCATTCGAGCAGGTGGAGGTTTCCATCCAGGCCCTTCTCCAGAACACAGAGGAACCTACTTTCACCATCCTCGCGGACCAGAGTGTCCCTATCGAAAAAGTGGTGGAACTGATGAACATAGCAAAGCGTAACCAGTATAAAGTTATCCTTGCAACCTCACCTGAATAACAGAAAACAAAGCAATAAATGTATTCCCTGACAAAGCAGCAGCGGCAAGCCAAGGAAGGCAAGAAAATAGGCGTGGCTCTCACCATCGCCTTCCACGTCGTGCTGCTGTTTGTTCTGGGAATAACGGGCTTCAAGCTCATATATCCTCCGCCTGCAGAAAAAGGCATTCTGCTTGAAATCCCGATAGAGGAAGTTCCGAGAAAGGCCATTCCTAAAAAAGCTCCGGAACCAAGGGCTCCGGAAGCGGATCCCAAGAAGGATGTAAACATTGTCCAGAAAGCCAAGGCCCCTCTCCAGAGCGAAAAGTCCAACGCCGGCAAGCCTACCACAGCACAGGGCAAGGGAGATGTGGAAATCCCTGAGCCAAAGCGTGAAATAGACAAGAGAGCCCTCTTTCCGAGCGCAGACAACAAGAAGGACACCAAGGCCGCCCAGACTACCGAAAAGGTTGAAAACGACCTCAAGGCCGGCCACTCCAAGGGCAACACGGACAGCGGCAAACTCAACGGCATTCCGTCCGTGAAACTGGAAGGACGCTCAACCCTCGGATCTCTTCCTCTTCCGGCCTATACCGTAAACGAAAGCGGAACAGTTGTCGTAAAAATCATCGTCAACGAAAAAGGAGAAGTTACCAACGCCATCCCTGGCCAGAAAGGCACAACCACCAACAACTCAACCCTTTGGAACGCAGCCAAGCAAGCCGCCCTGAAAGCCCGCTTCTCCCCATCCGACGCCCCAACCCAGGTCGGATACATCACCTACATCTTCACATTGAAATAACCCTCCCATTTTGTATTTGGTATTTTATTTCTATCTTTGCGACATAACTAATCTGATTCGTTTATTTATAATGAATTTTATATGATAACTTATCGAATTAGTTAATTTATAAAGATAGAAAATTATGCCAGACTATTACGAATATTCAATTACCGAACTGGTAAAAATGCTTGGAACCCGTTTCAAGGATTACCGTATGCGTTCCTATATGACTCAAAAAGATGTTGCTGAGAAATCGGGAATTGCAATAAACACAATTCACAAGTTCGAGAGCGGGAAAGTTCCAAATTTGTCTCTGAGCACATTCCTTCAGCTTATGAAAGCCATAGGCAGCATCAACGACTTGGACAAATTCATGCCGGAATTGCCTGAATCCCCCTATCTTATTAAAGACAGAGGTAAGAAGGTTCAAAGAATTAGACATTCAAATAAACAATAGATATACAGGCTGTTATGATAACAAAAACTCTAAAGGTTTTTTTATGGGGCAAAGAGGTTGGACGGCTATGTATTGATAGCCATAGGAGGCTGCCCTATTTTGAATACAACCAGGAATGGATACAAACAGGGTTAGATGTTTCTCCATTAGACGCTTCCATTAAACTGGCTAAAAATCTCAGGCCAATATTCGGAGCTACAGAAAAGATATATCAAAAGTTGCCACCGTTTCTTGCAGACTCTCTGCCAGACGCCTGGGGTAATGAACTCTTTGAGCAATGGCGTCAGCAACAGGGAATTAAATTTGGAGAAATTACCCCTTTGGACAAACTCGCTTTCATTGGAAAACGGGCAATGGGGGCATTTGAGTTTGTTCCCGAAACATTTAACTTCCAGCCCAAGGAGAACATAGACTTAAAGGCTCTTATAAATTTAGCCAACTATATCTATTCTGAACGGGAAAAAGCCTGTATTAATCAGGAACAATCTCTTACAATGCAAGCCTTGATGGCCGTTGGAACATCAGCTGGCGGAAGACAACCCAAAGCTATCATTGCAATTAATCATCAAACGGGAGAAATAAGAAGTGGACAGGTGAGCGATCTTGAAGGTTTTGATTACTGTATCTTGAAGCTAGGAAACAATGAACGCTCAACAGCAGAACTGGAAAAGACATATTACGACATGGCAACAAAAGCAGGTATACAGATGACTCCTTGCTGGACAATGGAGATTGAAGGA
This sequence comes from Bacteroidales bacterium, assembly GCA_017548505.1. Taxonomy (GTDB): domain Bacteria; phylum Bacteroidota; class Bacteroidia; order Bacteroidales; family UBA932; genus Egerieousia. The sequence goes on from JAFYZX010000006.1 coordinate 9,467, forward strand.
ACAAGGCATTTTGTTACCCGGCGGTTTGATAGGGTCAATGGCAAGAAACTTCACATGCAGACCCTTGCGGCCCTTTATCCGGAAGCAGACAGTTATGAGCGATTACTTTGGGTTTGCAGAAAAATGCGTCTGTCTGAACACGACAGTCAGGAGATATTCAGGAGAATGATCTTCAACATTCTTGCAAACAATACAGACGACCATATCAAAAATTTCTCGTTCCTGATGGACGAACAAGGGAAGTGGAGTGTGTCTCCTGCTTATGACATGACATATATCTTCAATACTGGCGGTTATTTGCCCGAGACCAACCACTGTCTGATGATTAGAGGAAAATACATAAACATCAGTTTACAAGACGTCTTGGATTTAGCGGAAGAAAATTCCATTCGCAATGCTAATAGAATCATCGGTGAAGTAAAAAATGCCCTTACCTCTTTCCGGAGTTTGGCCACAAAAAACGGCGTGAGGGAGGAATGGATCGGGAGGATAGAGAGTTGCCTTAACGGGCATCTCGGCGATTGGGGATTCCCAACCTCCGAACACATTTTCACCTACACAGACGAGACTGGACAACTGATAGAGAAAGCACACATAGAAGCCTCTTACAAAGGCAATTATCACTTGATAGCCAGAATCGGCAACCGGGAAAGAAAATATATCATCCGCAAAGGAACTCCGGAGCACGATATGATTTCCCGAACAGGCTTCTCCAACCTGACCGAGAACATTATCCGTGAACTGGTAAACAAGTATTTTCTTACTCCGCGACTGTAACAGTGTGGTAGTCTATCATACGGGAAATGGCGCGTTGGCAGACTGGGCAGAAAAGTGGGTATGAATTATCTCTCATCCTGCAGGTCGGGAACGGGCGGTAGATGCCTTCAGAGAGGTAGCCACCACCTTCGTAGATACCAACCTTATAGTCAGATTCTACGAGTGATTTGTAGGCAGGAAGTATTTGGTCGGCCTTTGTAACTACTTCAAAATCTCCAAAGTTACCGGTTCCGATATGGATCTTCGGTTGATTCTTCTTGGACTTCTTGCCTTTCTTTGGTTCCGGCGTGTTTTTGAAAGCATTATCCATCAGATCCTTCCACTTGGACTGAAAGCCTACCAGGGTGGTGATGTTCGGTTCCCAAGGCTCTACGTTGAGGTCGTACTGGTCTGTGCCATCGTCATAGAAATACTCGTCTGCAAGACCTCCGAAACTGTGGCCAAACTCGTGCACCACAACTGGCATCGCCCAGCGGTTATGAGCTGCGGTAAGAACGTATGAGTTAAGAATGCCACCTCCACCGTAATTGTCTGTGTTGGCAAGGATTATGATATGCTCGTAAGGAACGCTGGCAAGAGCGTCGTGCAGGTCAAAAAGATGAAGCGTGGTAAGATAACGGTCAGAATAGAAAGTGGAAAAACTTGATGAGAAAGCAGTCTGCTTCCACTCGTTCTTCAGCGGAATGCTGACTCCGCTCTCCTTGCTTTCCACCGGAACGGCTATGAAATTAAGTTTAGAGGCATTGCTCCTGAAAGGCTCGTAACTCAGAATCTGGTCTGCAGTTTCCTTTGCATCGCGATAGAAAATCTCCATCTCCTCTTTGGTATATCCCTCTCCAACTATCGCGATATCAATGGCTTCCTTGCTGTCTCCGCCTTTGTGGACATAGCGGCACTTGTCCAGGGTATAAGGAGATTTAACAGGACGGATGAGGATATCGTCCGAATGGACAACGTGCGTGAAGGAAGCCACAATGCAATCCATCTTGTCAAATATCTGGACGGTAACGTAAGCAGTATTCTTAGGCATCGGCACAAGATACACGTTCTCGAAAGCTTTCCTTGTATGCAAGGCTTCCGGAGTGGACTGCCACTCGGAGAACAGCGTGGAGAAAGAGTTGCAGTAGAGAACCTGGTTTGTGGCTGAATCCCTGAGAGTTATCTGGCCGTTGCCCCTAAGGAGAAACTTGTCCATATTGACCGTCCTTCCCCACCAGCCGTCCAGTTTACCCATCTTCGCCAGGGCGATCTCCGTATGCGTGGCATCACCTGAAAAGACGTAGTCCAGCCTCAGCGTGAAATCCGGATTGAAAGGAGAAGCAAGAAGACTATCCGTGAAAAGAAAAAGAAACAACAAAAGCACCACGGGGCGATGGTGTCTTGTAACTATCTTATTTCCAGGCTTCTGCAAAATAACCGGTTTCATAAAATTATGCTTAATTTATATATTTCTGTTTTTCAATGACTTACAAGACACCATCGCCCTCGCCTCTACTGTATATAGCCAAAGCGCTTGAGTTCTTTCTTGTTCTCTCTCCAGGATGGGTCTACCTTGACGAAGATCTTAAGGAAGACTTTCTTCTCGAAGAAGTTCTCCATTTCCTTGCGGGCCTGGGTGCCGACACGTTTGAGGGCGGCTCCCTTCTTGCCGATAATGATGCCTTTCTGGGATTCCCTCACAACGTTGATGACAGCCTCGATGGAATACATTTCCTCTTCCTCCTTGAACTGCTCTATCACAACCTCAGTGCAATAAGGGATTTCCTTGGTGTAGTTCTCCAGGATTTTCTCCCTGAGGATTTCAGATGCAAAGAATCTCAGGTTCTTGTCTGTGAAAACATCCCGGTCGTACCAGGCAGGCTGCTGCGGAAGCAGGGAAACTATCTTGTTAAGAAGGATGTCCGTGTTGAATTTGGTAAGGGCGCTCATCGGGAGAATGTCCGCCTTTGGAACAAGGCCGTGCCATTTCTCGACGAGCTCCTCCAGATTCTTCTGATCTTCGATCTTGTCAATCTTGTTGATCACCACAATCACCGGAACGGAAAGGAGATTTAGCTTGTCCACATACTCCTTGTTCTTCTGGGAAGACTCATAAACATCGGTAACATAGATGATTATATCTGCATCGCCGATGGCGGTGTCCACAAAGTTCATCATCGCTTCCTGAAGCTCGTAGCTTGGCTTGAGGATGCCGGGAGTGTCGGAAAAAACTATCTGGTAATCGTCTCCGTTCACGATGCCCATTATCCTGTGACGGGTAGTCTGGGCCTTGGCGGTGACAATGGAAAGTTTCTCCCCTACCAGGGCGTTCATAAGGGTTGACTTGCCCACGTTAGGGTTTCCGATGATGTTTACAAATCCCGAGCGGTTGATTTTGTCTTCCATATTCTATTCGTATGATCCCATCTTCAGGATGCCGAGTTCCTTTTCGGTGAGGAACCGCCACTGTCCACGTCTGAGGTTTTTCTTTGTAAGTCCCGCAAAATAAACGCGGTCCAGCTTCTCCACCTTGTAGCCAAGAGCCTCGAAGATTCTTCTTACGATGCGGTTTCTGCCGCTGTGAATCTCTATACCCACCTGTGTCTGGTCTCCGTCTATGTAGGACAAGGCATCCGCACTGATCATTCCGTCATCCAGGTAAACACCTTTGAGGATCTTGTCAAAGTCTGCCTGTGAAAGATTCCTATTCAGGAATACGTGGTAGATTTTCTTCTTGTTGTAAGATGGATGAGTGAGCTTTTCGGTCATCTCGCCGTCGTTGGTGAGCAGGAGAACTCCTGTAGTGTCGCGGTCCAGGCGGCCGACAGGATAAACCCTCTGAGGACACTTGCCGGCAACAAGATCCAGAACAGTCTTGCGGTCCTGAGGATCATCTGTTGTGGTAACACAGTTTTTCGGCTTGTTCATTATGATATAGACCTTCTCCTCTCCCTGGATAACCTTGCCGTCGAAACGGACCTCGTCTGTCTGGAACACCTTGGTTCCCAGTTCGGTGACAGTCTGGCCGTTAATGGTTATGATACCCTGCTGTATGTACTCGTCGGCTTCTCTTCTGGAGCAGAGGCCGGAGTTTGCGATGAAACGGTTCAGGCGGATTCCCTCCTCTCCCTTAGCCTTTGGCTTGCGAGGTTTCGGGGTGTAAGCTTCAACGCGAGGCTTTCTTGAGCCGGCAACAGGCTCCCTGCCTTCCAGCTGGCTTCTTACCTGCTCGAAATCACTGCGGGTACGCTTAACTCTTGTATTCTTTGCAGGTATTTCCTCCCTGCGGACGCTCTTGCGGAAAGGAGCCTTGGATGTCTCAGTTCCTCTGGAAGAGAACGCTTTCTTTATTGCAGCGGAAGTCCTTCCGGAAGTGGAAGTTCTCTTAGGGGCGGCTGCACTTCTCGGCGATGACGCTCTCTTTGACGCGGTTGCAGGGCCTCTGGAGGAGAAGCTCTTCTTTGGAGCGGAGGAAGTTCCTCTCGGGGAGAAGGACTTCTTCGGGCCTGCGGACGCGCCTTTTGGAGAAAAGCTCTTCTTCGGGCCGGAAGATGATTTCTTTGGAGAGAATGAACGTTTGCCTGTCGCTGAGGAAGGCCTTTTTGATGAAGATGGCTTCCTCGTTCTGGAAGCGGCTCTTCCCTTATTTTCTGATCTTGCCATAATTCTACCTGTTTATTCTACAAAGATATGACGATTAAACTATTTTTCCTACTTTTACGGCTCTAAAAGTTAAGGGTATGGACAGAAAGAGACGAGTTCTGATGACACCGCTGGTGAGGGAGAATGTGAAGGTCGCCCTTAAATCCATCAAAAGCAACAAGCTAAGGAGCGTCCTGACGATACTGATGATAGCCATCGGCATCACCTCCTTGCTGGGAATCCTCACGGCAACCGAGGCTCTAAAGCACGAGGTCAACGAGAGCTTTGCCTCCATCGGCTCGCAGTCTTTCTTCATCCAGCCCGAATTCAGGTCTTCCGGAGAAAGAACCGGCCGTATCCGCAACAATAGTTCTATCAGCTACTTCCAGGCTACATCCTTCAAGGAGCTCTTCTCTCCGCAAACCCCTTGTGTGGTATCGGTTTTCTACCGCAACGGGGGTATGACACTCAAAAGGGCGGAAAAGAGCACGAGCCCGAATATTTCCGCCATACTCAGCGACGAGGACTATGTCCTTTTCAACAACTTTACCATTGAGCAAGGCAGGGACCTGACGAAAAAAGACATCAGGGATGCATCTTTCGTATGCATTCTGGGAAGTTCTGTGGCGGCCACACTGTTCGACAGCAAGGAAAACCCTCTGGGAAACTCCGTCATCATCGGCGGAAGTCCATATATGGTAGTAGGAGTGCTGGCAAAATCCTCTTCCGGGGGAATGGGCAACAGCATAGACCAGGCAGCGATTATACCTGTGACAAACGGCAGGGCCCGCTTCAGTGCCACGTCCTTCTCCATAGGCATACGCCCGGCCTCCACAAAGGCTCAGATGGAAGATCTTTATTCAGAGGCGGAAACGCTGTTCCGCTCCATCAGGAGACTTTCTCCGTCAGATCAGACTGACTTCAGCATAAGCTATAACGAGACAATGGCCAAAAGCGCAAGCAAGACTATGGGAACCATTACACTGATAGCCGGAATCATAGGTCTCATCACACTTCTGGGCGCGGCTGTCGGACTGATGAACATAATGCTTGTGAGCGTAAAGGAAAGGACTGCGGAAATCGGAATCCGGAAAGCGATCGGAGCCTCAGCCCGCCTGATAAGGCAGCAGTTCCTGGTGGAGAGCGTGGCAATAGCCCAGATAGGATGCGTCATAGGAATCATCCTGGGACTTTTGGCGGGAGCCCTTGTGGCAATGGTGATGAACGTTTCTTTCGTGACACCATGGGTGTGGATAATTGCTGCCGTGCTGATCTGTGTGGCGGTTGGAGTGGCAAGCGGCTACCTCCCGGCAAAGAAAGCCGCTGCCCTGGATCCTATCGAGGCTCTCAGATACGAATAGAATTTTGAAGGCGCGATTTTTTCGTAAATTTGCGCGGAAATACAATAGATACAGAAATGTCAGAGATAGACAGGGAAGATATAAATCAGGAAGAATTGCAGCAAGAGGAGCCGAAAGGCAAGTTCTCTAAGCTTCTGAAGGAGGGAGATAACAAGTACAGGCTTCCGGGAATGTTCAAGAACTGGTTCCTGGACTACGCATCATACGTTATTCTGGACCGTGCCGTTCCGCATATAGAAGACGGACTCAAGCCGGTTCAGAGAAGGATTCTGCACGCAATGAGGAAGATCCACGACGGTTCCCTGATAAAGGTGGCTACCATCGTGGGAGAAACCATGAAGTACCATCCTCACAGCGACGCTTCCATAAAGGATGCGCTGGTACAGATCGGGCAGAAAAACCTGCTGATTGACTGCCAGGGAAACTGGGGAAACACCATAACCGGAGACGAGGCTGCAGCAGGACGATACATCGAGGGAAGGCTCTCAAACTTTGCTCTGGAGGTGGTTTTCAACCCGAAGACCACTGAATGGATGAACTCCTACGACGGAAGGAACAAGGAGCCTGTCACCCTGCCGGTAAAGTTCCCTCTGGTTCTCTACCAGGGAGCAGACGGTATTGCGGTAGGACTTAACTGCAAGATCCTTCCGCACAATTTCAACGAGATCATAGACGCTTCCATAGCTTTCCTAAGGGGCGAGGAATATCACCTCTATCCGGATTTCCCTTCCGGAGGAATAATGGATGTAAGCCGCTATGCAGACGGAAAGCGTGGCGGAAAGATCACCGTCAGGGCCAGAATCCTGAAGATTGACAAGAAGACCCTGAAAATCACCGAGCTTCCTTTCGGAAAGAATTCCGGCAACATTCTCCAGAGCATCATAGCCGCCAATGACAAGGGCAAGATCAAGGTACGCAAGGTTGAGGACCTGAGCGGAAAGAAGGCCGAGATAGTGGTTACCCTTGCCGCCGGAGAATCCCCTGACAAGACCATAGACGCTCTCTACGCCTTTACGGACTGCCAGGTTTCCATCAACCCGAACACCTGCGTCATCAAGGATAACAAGCCTCACTTCCTTACCGTTTCCGAAGTTCTGGAGTTCAGCACTCTAAGGACCAGGGATCTCCTGAAGAAGGAGCTGGAAATCAGGCTCGGCGAACTGGAAGAAAGCTGGCACTCCCTGTCTCTTGAGAAGATCTTCTTCGAGGAAGGCAAGTACAAGCTCCTGGAAGACAAGAAGACCAGAAACTGGGACAGCCAGGTGAACGAAATCCACAAGGCCTTGAAGGTCTACGAGCCGCTGCTTCACCAGAAGGTTACCCGCGACGACGTGCTCAAACTGGTTGAAAAGCCTGTAAGGAAGATTTCCCGCTTCGACATCAAGGAGTGCAACGCCAAGATAGACAACGTCGAGAAGGAGATTGCCAAAGTACATCGCGACCTTGAAAACCTTACAGAGGTTACTATTGAATACTTCCAGAGCCTGAAAGACAAATACGGAGAGGCTTATCCTCGCTGCACCGAGATTTCCAACCTGGAGACCATCCAGGTTGCCAGAGTAGCCGTTGCAAACGCCAAGCTCTATGCCAACTTCGAGGAGGGTTTCATCGGTATGGACCTCAAGAAGGACGATAACGCCCAGATGATCTGCAACTGCTCCGACATTGATGATATCATAGTCTTCCTCTCCAGCGGCAAGTATCTGGTAACCAAGATTACAGACAAGGCGTTCGTGGGCAAGGACATCATCCACGCAGCCGTATTCCAGAAGAACGACCTGAGAACAATCTACAACGTCATATACCGCGACGGAAAGTCTGGCAACAACTATGTCAAGAGATTTGCGGTAACCTCCGTAACCCGTGACAAGGAGTATGACGTTACGATGGGCACCCAGGGATCCAAGATCCTCTGGTTTACCGCCAACCACAACGGAGAGGCCGAGACCGTAAAGGTTAACCTCCGTCCAAGGCTCAAGCTCAAGAAACTCAACTTCGACTATGACTTTGCAACTCTTGCAATCAAGGGAAAGACCTCCAGGGGCAATCTCCTGAGCAAGAACCCTATAAGCAAGATAACCCTCAAGGCAAAGGGTGGCTCCACCATTGGTGACAAGCCTCTGTGGTTCGACACGGATGTCAACCGCCTCAACGAGGACAAGAGAGGAACCTACCTCGGCAAGTTCAAGGACGAAGACCGCATCCTGGCCGTTTACAAGAACGGAACATACGCCACCACCAGCCAGGACCTCAACAACCACTACGAGGGAGAGCTTATCAGAGTTGAGAAGTTCGATCCTGCAAAGGTCTATGCCGCTGTCTATTATGATGCCGAATCAGAGAAGTTCTACCTCAAGAGGTTCAAGTTCGAGCTTAACAACAACCCTTCCAACCTCTTCATCAGCGAGGAAGAAGGCTCATATCTTGTTGCCATCACTTCAGCCACCGGAAGCCAGGTTGTAATCCAGTTTGGCGGCAAGCACGAGGGCCGTCAGAACGAGGCCATTGCCGTGGATTCCTTCATCGCGGAGAAAGGATGGAAGGCCAAGGGCAAGCGCCTCACCCAGTACGAGGCAGACAAGGTTGTACTCATAGAACCTCCTGTGCTTGAGGAGGAAGACGAGGACTATGATTTTGAACCTCAGCCTGATGACGAGAATCCTTCAACCGGTTCTTCAAATGAAGAATCATCGGAAGGAGATGATTCAGACATTCCTGAAGACACCGATTTCCCTGAAGAAGATTCCGATTCTTGGGAAGGAGAAGATGAACCAACCCTCTTCTAAAATGATTATTGCTCTCTGCGGATTCATGACTTCCGGCAAGACTCTGGCCGGAGAAGCCCTGTCTGAAAAGACCGGCAGGAAACTCATAGACCTTGACCAGTACATCGAGCAAAAAGAAGGCCTGGATATGGAGTCCATATTCGGGGAAAAAGGCGAGGAATATTTCAGAAAAAAGGAAGAGGAATCGCTGAGGAAAATCCTTGACACAGAAGATGATATCATCCTCTCCCTCGGCGGTGGAACTCCGATGAATCCCAACTGCAGAGCCCTATTGAAAGAACGTACCAAGTGCTTCTTCCTGACTTGCTCTCCAAAGGTTCTTGCGGAAAGGATGCTCCTCCTCCAGAATGGCAGACCCCTTGTCAAATCCCTTCTGGCAGAGCACCCGAACTCCACCAAAAAGCAAAAACTCCAAATCCTCGAAGCCTGGGCCACCAAAAAGCTCCAGGAACGCCTCCCCATCTACCAAGCCTGCTCCATCCAAACCATCGACACCTCCGACTGGAACATTGAAAGAATACTGAAACAAATTACAATGAACCATCCATATACTGACTACGAGAAATCAGATAACTGGGCGATTATTGAAAAATCCGTTAATGATCTGATTGAGAACAATGACATCGAGTTGAAGACTCCGATTGAATATGTTATAGGATACATCTGTAAAGCCCTTCAAGAAAAGAACACTGAAAATGAGCGGTAAGAATCTGATAATATATAGGATTCTAGGAGTTATCTTCTTGATAATCAACACATTCATTCTAATAATTTGTGTAGAAACGCTTTTTAGTTATTATTTCTGTCATGATAGATTATACTTGATTAGGTTTCCTGTTTATATTCTATGCATTGAAATAGTTATGTCAATTATTGGAATTATTCTTTCGATTTTAATAATGAGGAAGAACTGCCGCTATAGAATAACCAAAGCGGCAATAATGTTGTCGGCTCCTCTAATAATAAACTTTCTGATCTTTTATAAATGGATGTTTTAGAGGGTAGTGTCTTTGCCCTCGCGGATGTCTTTAATCCTGAGCTGGATGTTGGCGATGCTGGAACGGTAGAAGTTCTCGGCGATGCTGTAGCAGATGTCCACAGGCTCTCCGGCTGCCAAGTGGTCGAAGTACTCGCTCAGATCATCAGCAGCATTTAAACGAAAGTGTTCCTGTCGTCCCAGAATAACGGCCGACAGGAACATTTTTGGCCGTTTTTGCTCCTGTCGGCACAGAAAACGGGACGACAGGAACACTAGAAGCATCGCGGAGCTAATAATTTGTTAAATATATAATCTTCCAAAGAACTTTTTACTATCTTTGAATCCGAAGCCAGTAGTCTGATAGATTGAGGTTTTGAGAGTTTCCGAGGAGTAGAAGAGTGTCAACGATTGTTGATGGGTTGAGCGCCGAGAGGTTGTTGTGATAAGTGCCCATAGAGAATTGTTGAAGGAGAAATGCTAAGTGCTGTCAGAGGGATTTCCGTATTAATGATACGGAGAGAGTGTGTGAGTGAAAGAGGGTATTGCACTTCTTAAATGGAACCGATTGGAAACTTAATTAATGGAGGATAAAGACTATGGGAAAAAAGTATTGGCTTCTTACTACGGAGCATTTAAAGGACCGGCTCTGGTTCAAAGATGAAGATGATTTTAAGGTAGGAATGAATTATGTGGCTGTTCTGTCTGCTACTAGACCAGCTCGCATACTTTCATTTGTGTTAATGTCTAACCACGTACATTTTATTCTTGAAAGTACGCAGGAAGATGCCAAAAATTTCATTAACGAATTCAAGACAATCTACTCTAAGTATTTCAGACGCAAATATTTGTCTAAGGAGCTATTGCGAGAAAACAAGATAGACATCAAGGAAGTGTCTACTTTTGATGAAGGGCTTGAGAGAGCAATAGCATACGTGCAGATGAATAGCGTCGCAGCGAACATTTGTTTGCATCCGTCCGGATATCCTTGGGGAACTGGAGATTGCTACTTCAATAATTCTCCTGCGACAGGAACTTTTGTCGGAGACCTGACAGGACGAGCCGTGAGCAGAATGATTCACAGCAAGATATCACTTCCTTCAAACTATCTGGTTTCTGAAAAAGGATATATACATCCCTCTTCATATGTAAGCATCGATCTCGTAGAGTTGGTATTCAAAACACCAAAGAGAATGGCATTTTTCCTGAATAATTCATCTAAGGCCAAAAGAAATGAAGATTTGCCTTCGATCCCATCATTTAGAGACCAAACTATCGCGTTGGGGCTATCAGAACTGTGCCTTTCCATTTATGGCAAAAAGTTCATCACCGAACTAAACCCTGAACAAACCTCAGAGATTCTTAAACAATTGCGATACAGGTTTTCTGCGGACCCTAATCAATTGGCAAGGGTTACTGGCATTTCTTACGAGAACATTTCAAAACTCCTCGACCGATGCTGAGATAAGTGTTCCTGTCGGCCTTAAAATACGGACGACAGGAGCATTTTGGGCCGTTTTTGTTCCCGTCGGCACTAAAATACGGACGACAGGAGCATTTTGGGCAAAGAGTTAAGGGAAAAAAAGCAGGTATCGATTCACTATAAGTCATCAATACCTGCTTGTCACTCACTAGCACTAATCCATATGCTTTTGCAAAAATATTGAATTCTTAATAATCAACAAGTATTCTCAAAATTATTTAAGCATTGTAGTTAAACAATGATGTCAGAGGTTTAGGGAGAAGAATGTCTTAGAGGGTAGTATCTTTGCCCTCGCGGATATCTTTGATCCTTAGCTGGATATTTGCGATGCTGGAACGATAGAAGTTCTCGGCGATTGAGTAGCAGATGTCCACTGGCTCTCCTGCTGCAAGGTGGTCGAAATACTCGCTCATGTTGAAGGCGATGGCGCTTAGAGGACGGAAGGAATCAGCTTCCTGTATGAGCTCGAGTTTAAGGTGGCCGCCACGTCCGTCAATAGGATTTCCTACAATTCTGCCGTTACCGTTGTCATAGACGCTTGTGGTCATGAATACTGGAGACTGGTTGCCCGGCCCGAAAGGCTGGAACATGTTCAAAAGGCGGAAGAATCTTGGAGTTATCTGCTTGAACTCCAGGAAGGCGTCTATGTTGATGATAGGAGTAAGGATCTCCTTTGTAATGTTCTTTGTTACAATGTCTTCGAACCTCTGGCGGAAAGTCTCGAGATTCTCTTCCTTGAGGGTAAGTCCGGCAGCGTAAGTGTGACCGCCGAAGTTTTCAAGAAGGTCTGCGCAACTCTCGATGGCATCGTAAAGGTCGAAGCCGGCGATGCTTCTTGCGGAACCGGAGATGAAACCGTTGGAAGACTTTGTAAGCACGATTGTCGGCCTGTAGAATGCCTCCACCAGACGGCTGGCAACGATTCCCACAACACCCTTGTGCCACTCCGGATTGTAAACCACGGTGGAGTTCAATGTACTGAACTGGGGATGGTTGCGGACAATCTCAATTGCCTGCTGGGTGATGGTGCGGTCAATGCTCTTGCGCTCGTTGTTATGGTCGTTGATCTGCTTTGCAATATGTGTGGCCTCAGCGATGTCGTCAGAGGTCAGAAGGTCCACTGCCATACGGCCGCTCTCCATTCTTCCGGCGGCGTTGATCCTCGGACCGATCTTGAAAACCACATCGTCTATGGTGATCTTGTGCTTTTCCAGGCCGGAGAGCTTAATCATGGAAAGAAGGCCTTTCCTCGGCGACTCGTTAAGCCTCTTCAGGCCATAGTATGCCAACACCCTGTTTTCTCCCGTAACGCTCACAAGGTCAGCGGCGATGCTCACTGCCACAAGATCCAGCAACGGTTCAATCTCCTCAAAAGAAATACCGTATCGCTGAGCATAAGCCTGAACCAGCTTGAAGCCAACTCCGCAACCGGAAAGGTCGTCGTATGGATAGTGGCAGTCTTCCCTCTTCGGGTCCAGTGTAGCAACTGCAGGAGGAAGTTCCTCACCAGGAAGATGGTGGTCGCAGATAATGAAATCTATGCCCTTGCTCTTTGCATATCTGACAGCCTCGGCCTCCTTGATTCCGCAGTCCAGGGCAATTACCAGAGAGCATTTTCTCTCCGCAGCCCAGTCAACTCCGTAGAAGGAGATACCGTAACCTTCATCGTATCTGTCCGGAATGTAATAGTCTATGTTGCCGGTAAGGCGCCTCAGGAACGAGAAGACCAGTGAAACGGCGGACGTTCCGTCCACGTCATAGTCTCCGTAAACCAGGATCTTCTCCTTGCTCAGGACAGCCTTGTGGACTCTCTCCACGGCTATGTCCATATCAGTCATCAGGAAAGGATCGTGGAGAGAAGCCAAAGACGGATGGAAGAACTTGCGGACCTCGTCAGAGTTCTTTATGCCCCTCTGGACCAAAAGGTTAGCCAGAACCTCGTCTATTCCGAGGTCCTGAACCAGCTGCCGAGTGTAAATCGGGTTGCCCGGTTCCCTTACAATCCATTGTTTCTCCCTGCTCTTTACTACCATTGCCGATTCCCCAGATTGGGTAGGTTGCAAATTTAGTTAATATTTATCTCATAAAAAAATGTTACCTTTGCCCGGTAATAGAAAAACCTATGGAACAAAATCTTAACGAACAGGAACAGAACAGAAGGCAGAGCCTTCAACAGATACGTGATTTGGGCATTAACCCCTATCCTGCAGACGAATATCCTATAACCGCCACCTCGGCGCAGATTCTGGAAGGTTTCAACCCGGAGGCAGCGGAGGATGACCCTTCACAGCAGGCTTTCAAGTCCATTTCCTTTGCCGGAAGGCTTATGAGCCGCAGGATTATGGGAGCCGCTTCCTTCATCGAGCTGCAGGACAGCGAGGGAAGGATCCAGGCCTACGTGAAGAGAGACGAGATTTGCCCTGGGGAAGACAAGACCCTGTACAACACCGTGTTCAAGAAACTTCTGGACATCGGGGACATCATCGGTATCAAGGGATTCGCCTTCGTTACCCAGACCGGCCAGAAGAGTATCCACGTTAAGGAACTCACCCTTTTGAGCAAGTCCCTGAGGGTTCTGCCAATCGTCAAGGAGAAGGACGGAGAAGTGTTCGACGCCTTCGCCGATCCTGAAATGCGCTACCGCCAGAGATATGTGGACCTGATCGTAAACCCTGAAGTAAGGAAGGTTTTCGAGAAGAGAACCAGGATATACAACACTATGAGGGATTTCTTCAACTCCCACGGATATCTGGAAGTGGAGACCCCTATTCTCCAGCCTATTCCGGGAGGAGCAAACGCGCGTCCGTTTGTAACCCACCACAATGTGCTGGATATGGACCTGTACCTCAGAATCGCCGACGAGCTTTACCTTAAGAGGCTGATAGTTGGCGGATTCCCTGGAGTTTACGAGTTCAGCAAGAACTTCCGCAACGAGGGTATGGACCGTACCCACAATCCTGAGTTCACTGCAATGGAAATCTATGTGGCCTACAAGGACTACAACTGGATGATGGACTTCACGGAGAAGATGCTGGAGAAGATTGCTATTGCGGTCAACGGCACCACCAAGGCCACTATCGGAGAGAACGAAGTTGACTTTGCCGGCCCTTACAAGAGACTCCCGATGCTGGAGGCAATCAAGGAATACGCCGGAGTGGACATTACCGGAATGGATGAGGCCCAGCTCCGCGAGACCTGCAAGAAGCTCAACGTTCCGATCCAGCCAAGCTTTGGAGAGGGCAAGCTGATAGATGCAATCTTCGGAGAGTATGTTGAGAGCCATCTCATCCAGCCAACCTTCATCATAGACTATCCGGTTTCCCTGTCTCCTCTTACCAAGCGCAAAAGAGGCAATAACAACCTGGTAGAGAGGTTTGAGCTCTTCGTTTGCGGAAAGGAACTTGCCAACGCCTACTCCGAGCTCAACGATCCTATCGACCAGCTCGGAAGGTTCCAGGACCAGCTCCGCCTGAAGAACGGAGGAGACGACGAGGCCATGTACATAGACCACGACTTCATCCGCGCCCTGGAATACGGTATGCCGCCTACCAGCGGAATGGGCATCGGAATGGACCGCCTTACGATGTTCATGACCAACCAGATTTCCATTCAGGACGTTCTCTTCTTCCCTCAGATGAAGAAAGAGCAGTAGAAGGATTATTATGCACAATAACCTGACTGATAACACTATAACCTCCTTGCAGAATTCAAAGGTCAAGGAGGTTGTTTTATTGCAGGAAAAGGCCAGGGAAAGGGAAAAGACCGGCCTGTTCCCTGTGGAGGGTATCAGGGAGGTTTCCGCCTGCATAAGTTCAGGATTTGAAATAGAGTCCGTTTTCCTCTGCGACGAGATTCTGCAGGATAAAACCCTTCCGGAAATTATTTCCGGAGAAAAGGTTTTCCACGTTACCCCACAGGTCTATTCCAAGATTTCCTACAGGGAATCCACCGAGGGTATTCTGGCTGTTGCAAAAGCCAGGCACACCACTCTTGAAGACCTTGGCAATATCCTGAAAGACAGCAAGAGTCCAGCGTTGATACTTGTCGCGGAGGCAGTTGAAAAGCCCGGCAATCTGGGAGCCATCCTGAGAACAGCGGACGCTTGCGGAGCAACCGCCGTGATCTTTGCGAATCCGAGGACAGACCTCTACAATCCGAACCTCATCCGCGCAAGTCTCGGGGGAGTTTTCACCCAGACTATCGTTTGCTGCAAAAGCGAGAATGCAATATCTTTCCTGAAGGACCACGGCATCAAAATCTTTACCGCACAGCTTCAGGACAGCGTTCCTTACTACGGCACTGATATGACCGGCCCTTGCGCCATCGCCCTGGGCAGCGAGGCGGACGGGATCTCTGATATCTGGAGAAAGGCCTCTGACCGCAAGATTATGATCCCTATGCTTGGGAAACTGGATTCCCTCAACGTTTCCGTTTCCGCCGCCATCCTTTGCTATGAGGCTCTCCGCCAAAGAAATGCAAAATGAAAAAGTTTGCCCTCATAGGAAACCCGATACAGCATTCTCTCAGTCCGGAACTTTTCAGGGAGGCTTACCCTTCCACATCTATGCGCTATGATTTGGTGGAGGAAGAATCCATTGAGAAATCCATCGCCGAGCTAAAGGAAAAAGGCTATGGCGGAGCAAACGTCACAGCTCCGTTCAAGGAAAAGGTAATGGATTTTGTCACCGACCCGGATCCTGTATCCAAGGCAATAGGTGCTTCCAACCTAATCATCTTTGATGGAGACAGGATCTACGGTTACAATACGGATTACCTTGCCGTCAGAAGAATGGTCCGAGAACTGGCTCCAGTTGACAAGGCCATTGTAATCGGCTGTGGCGGAGCGGGTAAGGCCGCGGCACTCGCTTGCAGGGATGAAGGTCTGGACACAATTATCGCCAACCGTACGGAAGAGAAGGCTGAAGCCTTCGCCAGTGAAATTGGCATCAGGGCAATGGGCTTGGAAGATGCCCAGAACCTCCTCACAATCCTTACCCTTGGCAACCAAACCGCAAAGAAGAATATCCTTGTCGTCTATGCCATTCCGGAAGAGGATAACATCATAAGCAAAGACCTTCTCGGCCGCGCAACCGTCATCGAGGCCAACTACAAGAATCCTTGCCTAAACCCTGAGAGTGGACTCAAGTGGCTCAAATACCAGGCAGTGGAAAGTTTCCGCATTTTCACCGGAATCACTCCGGACGAAACTCAAATGCAGATATAGGAAAACGGTTTGCGGGTTTTGTTTTTTTAGAGTAACTTTACCCGGTTAAATTTGATTTATTATGTCTTTCAACAAAGTATTGATTTTAGGGAACACCGCCGCTGCGCCTGAAGTAAGGCATCTGGACGGCGGAAGTGTGGTGGCAAATTTCAGGGTTGCTACATCGGAAACATTTACGGACAGAAGCGGCAGCCGCACAGAGAGAACCGAGTGGCACAACATCGTGTGCTGGAGGAGATTGGCAGAATTCGCCGAGAAGTATATCCAGAAAGGGACGCAGGTATTCATTGAAGGAAGAATTACTACCCGTGAGTTTACAGACCAGACAGGACAGAAAAGATACAGGACTGAAATCGTAGCTGACAATATCCAGCTTACAGGAAGAAGGCCGGACGGGCAGCAGAGCCAGCCATCCCAGCAGGCTGGATATCAGTCTCAGGGGGGATATCAGAACCCGGCGCCTCAGCCAAGTTATCAGAGGCCTGCAGCCCCTGCCCAGCCAGCTCCACCCGCTCCGCAGGACTTCCCTGCAATGGATGATTTCAACGATACCGGATCCAACGACCTTCCATTCTAAAACTTGATTCAATATGAAAGTTGATGTTGTATTGGGCCTTCAGTGGGGAGACGAAGGCAAGGGAAAAATTGTGGACGTACTTGCCAGAAACTACCCCGTAATCTGCAGATTCCAGGGAGGCCCCAACGCAGGCCATTCCCTGCAGTTCTCAGGCAAAAGCTTTGTGCTCCATTCTGTTCCGGCTGGAGTTTTCAGAAAGAACACGGTTAACATTGTTGGCAACGGCGTAGTGCTGGACCCTATTATTTTCCAGGAAGAGTGCCAGGCCATTGCAAAGATGGGAGTGGACCCGACAAAGAACGTTGTGATTTCCAAGAGAGCCCACCTGATTCTTCCTACACACAGGATTATGGACGCCGCTTCCGAGGCCAGCCTCGGAAAGACCAAGATCGGTTCCACCCTCAAGGGTATCGGCCCGACCTATATGGACAAGACCGGAAGGAACGGCCTTAGAGTCGGAGACGCTCTTGCAAAGGACTTCAAGAAAAGGTTCAACACCCTTAAGCAAAAGCACATAGCCTATCTCAAGCAGTTTGACTTCGAGTACGATGTAAACAAGAACGAGAAGGAATGGTTCAAGGCCATAGAGTATCTGAAGAAGTTCAAGATCGTGGACAGCGAGTATGAACTCAACGCCCTGCTCAAGACAAAGAAAGCTCTTGCAGAAGGAGCCCAGGGAACAATGCTGGACGTTGATTTCGGAGCATATCCTTTTGTGACCTCATCATCCACGATTTGCGCTGGTTCCTGCACCGGACTGGGAGTAGCTCCTTCAAAGGTGGGCAAGGTATTCGGAGTTTTCAAGGCTTACTGCACAAGGGTAGGAAGCGGTCCGTTCCCTACTGAGCTCAACGATGCAGTCGGGGAGGAACTCCGCCAGAAAGGACACGAGTTCGGAGCCACCACCGGAAGGCCGAGAAGGACCGGATGGCTGGATCTTGCCGCACTCAAGTACGCCATCATGATAGACGGAGCTACAGACCTGATTATGATGAAGGCAGACGTTCTTGACACCTTCGACACCATCAAGGTTGCAGTTGCCTACAAGGTTGACGGAAAGAAGACGGACAGGGTTCCGTTCGACACCTTCGCCAGGATCGAGCCGGTCTACAAGGAGTTCAAGGGCTGGAAGAAAGACCTTACAAAGTGCAAGACCGCCAAGGATCTTCCGGCAGCCTTCAAGCGCTACATCGCTTTCATAGAGAAGGAGGTTGGAGTCAAGATCGCCTACGTTTCCGTAGGTCCAGACCGCTCCCAGACCATCAAGCTCTAACTGATGGAGTTTCACTTATACCTCGGAGGGATGCCTAATCAGGCATCCCTCTTTGGCAGATGGCGAGCAGCACAGGCATAAAGCCTATCGTCTGTTAGGCTTCGATTTTAATCGACGCCAATGAGAACGAATATAAACCTGTAATCCGTGAATATAAGCATAATGCCCCTTCACATTAACAAGTTTCATGGGCAGCTCTTCGCTAAGCGCAATACGAACGCGACCCGTTTTGACATCAATAGTTTGTTTGATTCTCATAGATGCATTATTAATAAGCGGAGTCAATCGGTGGGTTCGAAAGAACTAGCACATCTGTAAAACAATAACAGAGTAGTCATTTCTTGCGAAACAATTACTCTGTTAAGGTATTGATGCCAAAAGTGGAGGCGCTTATCTCTCCTGCATCTAAATCAAACGGTACAAAAATAACAAAAATTTCTTAATCACAATACTATCAGCGAAAAAGATTGTTATTTCTTCTTGTTAGGCAGATCAAGCTGAAGCTGAGGATTCTTCCTGGATGAAGCCTTAAGCAGAAGCGATACGCAAACGGCAACGATTCCAAGACCGATGAAGATGTACTCGGCGGTAACAGCGGCAGTGATTTCCTGTGCCTTGTTGCCGGCTTCGATGACATACTTCTTGAATACCATTCCAACGAAGATAGGAACCAGGAGCATACCCATATTCTGGATCCAGTAGATCAGTGAGTAAGCCGTACCCAGGTTCTTTTCCGGGATAATCTTTGGAACGCTTGGCCACATTGCGGCAGGAACAAGGCTGTAGCCGATTCCGAGGATGCCGATAGCGGCATAGCCGGAGAACTGGCTTCCCTCAGGAGCAAAGGCAATGATGAGGTGGGCCACAAGCACCATGCAGCTTCCCAGAATCATCCAGGTAGTGGCCTTGCCTATCTTGTCCACCAGGATTCCGAACAGAGGAGTTCCGATAACCGTGCAGAACGGAATCATGGATACCATCCACTTTGCAGTCTCCAGATCCAGTCCGAATCTCGGAATAATGATGGAGGTTGCAAATTTCTTGAATGAAATGATGCAGCAGTAGAAGAATACACACAACAGTGAAATAAGTATGTAGTGCTTGTTGGTCAGGATCTTGAAAATATCGGAGAACTTGAACTTGTCGTCCTCGCTTGTTTCCTTTGTATCCTTTTCTCCGGTCTGCTTGTCGAATTTGGAGTCCATCGTGATGAATACGCTCCAGAGGATGATTCCCACAATCATAATGGCAATACCTACAAGAGCTGGACGGTTAGTTTCTGCGAAGGTGTAGAGAGCATTCTGGCCGTGCTCGCCAACAAGAGCCGGGGAAAGCACGAATGCCGTGGCGGTTCCAAGTCTGGCGATTGCCAGCTGGGCACCCATTGCGAATGCCATCTCCTTGCCCTTGAACCACTTGGCGATAGAACGCGTAACTGCAACTCCGGCAATCTCGCTGCCAAGGCCGAACAGCATGCAGCCCACGTATGCCAGCCAAAGCGATGGTTTGGCAATACCCACTGAATTGTGCATCCAGTTGCACAGGCCGCTGCCGTTGAAGGAACTTGAAATGGCGTAAGCCACAATTGCGGCACCGCCAACCATCATTCCGACAAAGATGGAACCTGTGATCCTGACGCCCCACTTGTCGAGGAGCATACCGCAGACAATCAGTCCGCCCCATACGCAAAGGAATGAATAACCTCCGGCGTAGAAACCGTAGTTGGCTGAATCCCAGCCAAGTTCCAGAAGCTCAGGAGTCTTGAAGATATGGCTCAGGGTAGAGAACATATCGTCAAAGAAGTACGATGCAAACATCGGAACCACGAGACAGGCGAGCACAATCCACCTTGCGCTCTTGGAGTCTCTCAGAAGTTTGATTGCTTTGTTCATCTTTATAGTTGTTTGTTATTATTCTTTGATGTTAGGAAGTTCCAGGCCATAGCCCTTCTTGCGGTCGACCCTCTTGAGTACAACGCCAAGAATCAGGGCAGCAACTCCAAGGAACGCTAGCATAAGGAGCGGGGCCGTGTAGTTGAGCTGGGTAGGATCGTCAATATCAGGATTGGTCTTGTCCAGAATCTTGCCGATAAGCAGAGGGAAGAGCCACAGGCCGATGTTCTGAATCCAGAAAATCAAAGCGTATGCGCTACCGATAATCTTGGCATCCACGAGCTTAGGAACACTTGGCCAAAGAGAAGCCGGAACAAGGGAGAAGGATGATCCGAGAACCAGGATGGTAATGTAAGCGATAATAACGCCTCCTACCTGGCTGCCCTTGAACATAGGGAGGATGAAAGCAAAGGTAAGGTGGCACAGGATGAGGAGCAGGGAACCAAGGACGAGCATTGAAGCTGCTTTTCCCTTGTGGTCCACATAGCTTCCGAGAATAGGAGTGATACCCACTGCAAGAAGAGGGAACACGGCAAAGATTGTCTCCGCGCTCTGCTTCATATAACCCATATAGCAGAATACAACCAAAGCTATCACCGCAAGAGCCAGAAGGGTGTACTTCTTTGCCTTGCCCTTGGAGAAGTTGCTCATGAAAGCGGCAACTGCAACAACCAGCATGATTATGTACTGGACTATGGTTACGGTATTTGTAGCCCAGAAGGAGTCTTTAGGCACCTCGGTAAAGGTGAGGTTGCACTGGAGCATGTTAACCGCATATTTCTGGAACGGGAAAATCGCCGAGTAGTAGAGGACGCACAAAAGGGCAACCAGCCAGAAGCCGCTGCTCTTGAGGATTGCTCCGATATCGCTGACCTTGAACGGATCGTCTTTCTCCTCGGCCTCTCCGGTCTGCGCATCCAGTTTCTTGTCCATGAAGAAGTAAACGATGAACATTATCAGGGCTATCATCAGGAGGACAACTCCAAAGGCCACGCTGCGGGAAACGTCTATCCTTTCTCCCATCTTTGCGAACATCGGCGAGAAAATCATGCAGGTTGCAACGCCAAGGCGGGCAAGAGCCATCTCGGAACCCATTGCAAGAGCCATCTCACGGCCCTTGAACCATTTGACGATACCTCTTGAAACGGTGATTCCGGCCATCTCCACTCCGCAGCCGAAGATCATGAATCCCACTGCGGCAAACTTGGCTGAGGCAGGCATTCCCCTGTAGAACGGAGAAATTCCCAATTCGTCGAAACCAGGTATATAGTTGAGGTTAGCGTCGAACCAGGCGGCGATGGATGTTCCTGCAAACGAGTCCGTTACTGCGTACCATTTGATTACCGCGCCAACCAGCATCACGAATCCGGAAAGGATGGCGGTAAACCTCACGCCCATCTTGTCCAGGATGATACCCGCGAAAATCAGGAAGAAAACGAACACGTTGAGGAAGGTCTCCGCACCCTGCATCGTGCCGAACGCGGTTGAATCCCAGCCCCTTGTTTCCTGCATCAAGTCTTTAATCGGCGACAGGATGTCCATAAAGATGTATGAACAGAACATCGCTAGCGCCAGAAGCAGCAGTGCTGTCCAGCGTATTGCGGCCGAATCTCTTAGAGTCTTTTTCAGATCTGTAGTCATTGTTTATATGTTTAAAGATATTTTTCCTCTATGGTGCAAAAATGACTTCGCAATTTACAAAATATTGAGTAAATTGCCACCTGTTTTATTCAAAGAGCCCTGATGGAGCAAATCAAGAAATTGCTAAAGGATTCGGCCAAGGCGCGCTGGACGGCACTTATGATAGTGTCGTTCGTGATGTTTGCGGCCTATCTGGCTTCCGACGTGTATTCTCCGCTGAAGACCCTGCTGGAGGAGGACAACGCCTGGACCAGCACGGAATACGGCTACTTCGGAGCCGCCCAGAGCGTGTTCAACGTCTTTCTGGGAATGCTGATTTTCAGCGGATTGCTGCTAGACAAGAAAGGAATCCGCCTGACCGGAAACCTCGGCTGCATTCTGATGGTTGCCGGTTTTGCGCTGAAATACTATGCAGTAACCTCCATCCCTTCAGATGCCGGAAACGTTTCTTTCCTGTCCATGACGATGAAGAAACAGGTCCTGTGGGCAAGCCTCGGGTTTGCCGTCTTCGGGACGGGATGCGAAATGGCCGGCATTTCCATAAGCAAGGCCATAGTCAAATGGTTCAGCGGCAAGGAACTGGCTCTGGCAATGGCCGTGCAGCTGTCAATTGCCAGGCTGGGAAGCGGAGTGGCCCTTATCTTCTCTCCGATGATATCCGAAAGGCTTCACAATGTCACGACAACCGTTGGAATCGGCCTGGTCTTCCTGATAATCGGAATGCTGGGATTCTTTGTCTATTGCTTGCAGGACAGGAAGCTGGACCGACAGCTGAAACAGCAGAGGCTGGAAGAGGGAAAGGAAGAAGAAGCGTCATTCTCCCTCAAGGATGTCAAGAGCATCATATCCAACCCGGGATTCTGGCTGATTTCCCTGCTGTGCCTTATTTTCTACGCGTCGGTGAGCCCTTTCTTCAAGTTCACTTCGGATTTGATGGTCAACAAGTTCAACGATGTAACGCCTTTCTACTCAGGCATATTCCCGTCTTTGATCCCATTCGGATGCATTTTGTTCTCCCCTCTTTTCGGGGCGGTATATGACAAATACGGGAAAGGCACACTGCTGATGATAATCGGAGCCCTGGCGATAACCGTGGTGCACGTTGTGTTCGGGCTTCCTGGAATACACAGCATCTGGATTGCCGTGGCCCTGCTGCTTCTTTTGGGGCTGGGTTACGCCATGCTTCCGGCTGCCCTGTGGCCTTCTCTGGCCAAGATTATGCCGCAGAAACAGTACGGAACCTCCATTGCCTTGGCGTTTTTCATACAGAACATAGGTCTGATGCTCGTTCCGATGGCTATCGGCTGGGTGCTGGACAAATTCTGCCTCCTGGGCACTTTCACAGGCGGAACCGTAAGTTATCCCGACAATAGAAAATACGATTATACCCTTCCGCAGATTATCTTTGCGGGGATGGGAGTGATAGCCATCATCCTGGCTTTTGCTCTCCGGCGGCTGGATCGCAAGAAACATTACGGCCTGGACGAGGGAAAGAAGAAAAGAGACTAAAATTTCAGAAATGAAATTCGCTATACTAGATAAAATTAATTCTCCTGCAGATATCAAGAGCCTGACCATAAGGCAACTGGAAACACTGTGCGAAGAGATAAGGGAGTATATGATAGAGTGCTGCGCCACTAACCCCGGTCACTTGGGAGCATCCCTGGGAAGCGTGGAACTGGCGGTGGCTCTGCATTATGTCCTGGACACCCCGGAAGACAAGATAGTATGGGATGTGGGCCATCAGGCTTACGCCCACAAGATAATTACCGGAAGACGGGAACTATTCAGGGAAAACCGCAAGAAGGATGGCCTTTCGGGCTTCCCTAAAATGAGTGAAAGCCCTTACGACTCCTTTGGAGCGGGACACGCCTCCACATCCGTGTCCGCGGCCCTGGGCCTTGCCACGGCCGCCAGGCTTCAGGGGAAAGCCACCAAGGTGGTGGCGGTTCTGGGAGACGGAGCCTTCTCCGGCGGACTTGCGTACGAGGGCATCAACAATGCCGGAGCATCCGGGACGAACCTCCTCGTTGTGCTCAACGACAACCAGATAGCAATAGACAAGAATGTAGGCGCGATGCACAATTACCTGCTCAGGATGAGTACGTCCAAAACCTACAACAGCCTCAAGAACAAAGTCTGGGGAGTTTTGGGCAACGGTTGGCTCAGGAGCAGGATACAGAAAGCCGTGGTCAGCACCAAGAACTTTTTCTTCAAGCACTCCACCATTTTCTCCGGACTGGGATTCAGGTATTTCGGCATCATAGACGGAAACAATGTGGGCGAGGTTGTCAATATGCTCAGGAGAATACTGCCTATGAAAGGGCCTAAACTCCTTCATATTAGAACCCTCAAGGGAAAAGGCTACAAGCCGGCGGAAGAGCAGCAGAGCATCTGGCATGCCCCGGGCAAGTTCGATATGGAAACCGGAGAGAGGATCCGCACGGAGGGAGCCCCTCTGAAATACCAGAACATTTTCGGCCAGACCATAGTCAAGCTTGCGGAAAAGGACAGCAGGATTGTGGGCATCACCCCTGCGATGCTCTCCGGAGGCCAGCTCAGCGATATGATGAAGGCCTTCCCGGAAAGGACCTTCGACGTGGGCATCGCTGAGGAACACGCTGTAACATTCTCGGCAGGACTCGCCGCAAACGGCATGATTCCGTTCTGCAACGTTTATTCTTCCTTCCTCCAAAGGGGGTTCGACCAGATTATCCACGATGTGGCCCTTCAGGATCTGAAGGTCATCTTCACCATAGACCGCGCAGGACTGGTGGGAGAGGACGGAGCCACCCATCAGGGAGCATTCGACCTGGCCTACCTGAGGTTTATACCTAATATAATAGAGATGGCCCCTATCGACGAGATAGAAATGCAGGATATGCTCTACTCGGCGACACTGGAAGACTACAGGGGTCCTGTTACTATCCGCTACCCGAGAGGCAACTGCCTCGGCCTGGAACTTCCGGAGGAATTCAGGAAAGTTGAACCCGGAAAGGCCGAAAAGCTCAAGAAAGGAAGCCGCGTAGCGGTGCTTTCAATCGGAACCATCGGCAACAAGGTCAAGGAGGCTATCCAGAAGGCGGAAGAGGAGGGACTGTTCCCGTCCCACTACAATATGAGATTCCTCCGTCCGCTTGACAAGGATGCTGTCCTGGAGGCCGCTTCTGAGCACGATCATATCATAACCGTTGAAGACGGAAGCGTCATCGGCGGACTCTATAGCGCTGTATGTGAGACTCTTGCAGACAAGAACCACAATTGCACGGTTACCGGCCTCGGAATACCGGACAGGTTCATAGAACAGGGTACTGTTCCTCAGCAGCTGCAGGAGTGCGGACTTGACACTGAGAGCATTCTCAGGGCTATAAAATACTTTTTTTGATAATTTTTCAAAAAAGTTTTGGTAAATAATTTAAATCTTCTACCTTTGCAGTCCATTTTGAGAAAGCAGATTTATCTGCCAATGTAGCTCAGTTGGCCAGAGCAGCTGATTTGTAATCAGCTGGTCGGGGGTTCGAATCCCTCCATCGGCTCAAAAAAGACATAATTATTATTGGACGGAGGGGTACCAAAGTGGCCAACTGGGGCAGACTGTAAATCTGCTGGCTCATGCCTTCGGAGGTTCGAATCCTTCCCCCTCCACAAACTTTAGATTGCGGAAGTAGCTCAGTTGGTAGAGCATCAGCCTTCCAAGCTGAGGGTCGCGGGTTCGAACCTCGTCTTCCGCTCTAAGGCCGACGTAGCTCAGTGGTAGAGCACTTCCTTGGTAAGGAAGAGGTCACGGGTCCAATTC
>JAFYZX010000036.1 GCA_017548505.1 Bacteroidales bacterium
CGCTCTTTCCCACACCAGGCTCGCCGATGAGGATAGGGTTGTTTTTCTTCCTGCGCCCCAGGATCTGGGCCACGCGGTCTATCTCGCTGTCACGGGCGACCACCGGGTCCAGCTCGTCGTTTGCAGCGGCCTTGGTGAGGTCGAATCCGAAGCTGTCCAGCACCGGAGTCTTGCTCTGGGTGGCCGTGGTCTGGCTCTGGCGTACGCCTCCCTCTCCGTCTGAAGCCGCAAAGCTGTCCGCGCTCTGGCCTCCTTCAGCAGGGCCGCTGGCTGCAGGACCAGCAGATGAAATGCCTCCCAGAAGATCGTCCCCGCCACCTCGCGGAGCCTCCGGAGCATCGGCCTCGGGCCCGATGTTCTTGATTGTAGCGTAATGTATGCCCTGCATGTGCAGATAATCGATTGCCGCAGTACTGTTGCCCCTCATAATGGCCAGCAGTAGATGCAGACTTCCCGGAGAAGGAGACTTCAGGCTCCTGGCCTCCAGGTACATAAGCTTAAGTGCCGTACTCGCGGCGGAAGAAAGGGCTATCTCGTTGGCCTTGCTCTCCGGAACGGGCTCTCCCTTGCCGATTGTGTCCTCGATGGACTTTTTCATCGCTGAGATGTCTATCCCCAGTTCCAGCAGCCTGGCAACCGCCGCGTTGTCCGAGTGGCGGATCATTCCCAGAACCAGATGGTCCGTTGTAAGGACATAGCTTCCGAGCCTTATCGCTTCCTCCTTGGAGTAGGCGATAATGGCATTTAGTATTTCAGGAAAATCGATATACATTGCGCTAACTATATATTTGGGGTTAAAGATACGAAAATTACGCGTTATAAGAGCCCGCACGTGCTTTTTTCTTGTAAATGAAACCTCCGGGCAGATACCGGCTTTCACGCGCGCAATTAATAGGTAAAAAAGTTTGGAAAAATGGCGCGGATTCCGTAAATTTGAAAGTTAAAATTAAAGAGGTATAAATGGACGAGAACAAGGATTTGAACGGCACACCCGTGCCAGAGGAGGAGGGCGGTTTCAACCACGGAATTATCCAGAGGATAAACATAGAGGATCAGATGAAGACTGCTTACATCGATTACTCTATGAGCGTTATCGTTTCCCGTGCTCTTCCAGATGTAAGAGATGGTCTGAAGCCTGTACACCGCAGGATTCTTTACGATATGGGCAAGGAGCTGAACATCACCTCCGGCGGCCAGACCAAGAAGTCCGCCCGCGTGGTTGGAGACGTTCTGGGTAAGTTCCACCCGCACGGAGACAGCAGCGTTTACGACGCGATGGTCCGCCTGGCCCAGACCTGGAACATGCGTTACCCGCTGGTGTTCGGCCAGGGTAACTTCGGCTCAGTAGGAGGAGACCCTCCTGCAGCTCAGCGATATACGGAGGTTAAGCTCATGCCGGCAGGCGAGGAAGTCCTCAAGGATCTGGACAAGGACACTGTGGACTTCGTGCCTAACTTCGACGGCGAGTACATGGAGCCGACCGTGCTCCCTGCAAAGCTTCCGCTCCTGCTTATCAACGGAACAAACGGTATCGCCGTAGGTATGGCAACCATGATGCCGCCTCACAATCTCACCGAGGTCTGCGACGGCATAATCGCCTACATCGATAACCCTGATATAGACACCGAGGGCCTGATGCAGTACATCAAGGGTCCGGACTTCCCTACGGGCGGCACGATCATGGGCCTGCAGGGAATCAAGGACGCCTACGAGACCGGCAAGGGCCGCATCATCATCCGCGGAACCACGGACATCGAGGTAAACGAAAAGTCCGGCCGTGAAACCATCGTCATAAAGGAAATCCCTTACATGGTCAACAAGAACGAGCTGATCAAGCAGATTTCCCAGATGGTGGACAACAAGAAGATAGAGGACATCGTATATGTAAACGACGAGTCAGACCGCAAGTCCGGCATGCGCCTGGTCGTAAAGCTCAAGGTTGGCGCAGTAAGCCAGGTTGTGGTCAACAACCTCTTCAAGCACACCGAGCTCCAGAGCAGTTTTGCCGTAAACAACGTGGCTCTGGTGGACGGCCGTCCAAGGCAGCTTAACCTCAAGCAGCTGATCAAGTACTATGTGCGCCACCGCCACGATGTGGTAGTCCGCCGCCTGAAGTTCGATCTGAAGAAGGCTCAGGATCGCGTCCATATACTTGAAGGACTGTGCATTGCACTCGACCACGTGGACGAGGTCATCAAGATAATCCGCGAGAGCGAGACCGTGGAGGCCGCAAAGGCAGCCCTCTGCGCAAGGTTCGGCCTGACCGAGATCCAGGCAGCCGCCATCGTTGAAATCAGGCTCCGCCAGCTGGCAAAACTCGAGAAGAAGAGGCTGGAGGACGAGCTTGCAGAGCTCCGCGCCCTGATCGACAAGATCAACACCATCCTCGGCGACGTAAAGCTCCAGATGGGCATCATCAAGGAGGAACTCGAGGAGGTGAAGAAGAAGTTCGGCGACGAGCGCCGCACCCAGATCCATCCGGACGAGAGCGAGTTCAACTACGAGGATATCATCGCTGATGACGATATGGTCATCACCATCTCTCACCTGGGATATATAAAGAGGACTCCTCTTACCGAATACCGCCTCCAGAATCGCGGAGGAAAGGGAAGCCGCGGAAGCGCCACCAGGGACGAGGACTTCATCGAGCATATCTACGTGGCCAACATGCACTCCACGATGCTGTTCTTCACCAACAGCGGCAAGTGCTTCTGGCTCAAGGTTTACCAGATTCCGGAAGGCACCAAGACCACTAAGGGAAGGGCCATCCAGAACGTTCTGAGCATCGCCCAGGGAGAGAAGGTTTGCGCCTACATCAACGTAAACCGCCTCAAGGACGAGGAGTACATCAACTCCCACTACGTTGTCCTGGCCACCAAGAAGGGTGTCATCAAGAAGACCACCCTGGAGGCTTACTCCCGTCCAAGGACCAACGGCGTGATCGCTGTCAATGTCAGGGAAGGTGACGAGCTCATCGAGGCAATCCTCACCGACGGCAGCAACCAGATCATGCTCGCAGCCAAGGAAGGCAAGTGCGTAAGGTTCGATGAATCAAAGGTTAGGGCTATCGGCCGTACCGGTACCGGCGTAAGAGGAATCGAGCTCGAAGAGGGCAACGAGGTTATCGGTATGATTTGTGTAGAACCGGGTACAACCGAGAAGACCATCCTGGTAGTCAGCGAGCACGGCTTCGGCAAGCGCAGCCAGCTGGATGATTACAGGGTTACAAGCCGCGGGTGCAAGGGCGTAAAGACCATCAACATCACCGAGAAGACTGGCAAGCTTATTGCACTGAAGGCTGTAACCGACGAGAACGACCTTATGATCATCAACCGCTCCGGCATTGTCATAAGGGTAGCGGCATCCCTGATAAAGGTAGCCGGAAGAGCCACCCAGGGAGTCAAGCTCATCAACATTAAGGATACGGACAGCATCGCAGCCGTATGCGCCGTACCTAAGAGCGAAGACCTTAAGGCTCAGGAGGCTGCAGAGAACGAGGAGGACGAGCCAACCCAGCCACAAGACTAACACACGGAAAGAAACAAATACAAACTAATAACAATAACCGAAATGAAAAGATTTTTTATCACATTAGCTGTAGCACTGATGATCGTTCCGACCATCGGCGCACAATCCAAGGAGGGTGCCAAGGCTCTCAAGGACCTTGCTAAGGCGAAAGAAGCTATCGCAAAGAAAACCGATGCCGCTACCTATCTGAAACTGGGTAACGCCTATGCAGACTGCTACGACGCTCCTATTGCCGGTCTTTTCCTCAAGAACTCAAGGCAGCAGACCGACCTTCTTCTCAAGGGAGCCGTTCGTCTGGGAGAAGAGCAGAAGGAAATCAACGGCAAGACCTACAACGTTGTAACTTACATCGACAAGGAGGTTTACTATACTGAAAACGGTGTTCTCGCCGGCTACAAGGTTCTCAAACCTCTGGCAGAGAACGCTCTCGAGAACTGCCTGGATGCTTACGACAAGGCTGCAGAGAAAGGTGCTGCCAACAAGGACCTCAACCCTCTGTATGTTGCTCTTGCAAAGAGACATTGGGATGCCGCTATGGTTGCCTACAACATGAACGACTACAACGAGGCTTCCAAGGAGTTCGAGCAGAGCTACCTCATCAACAAGCGCCCTGCAGTTGAGGCTCTTGACACCAACGCACTCATCTATGCAGGAATCGCTTCCGTCCTCGGAAAGGACAGCAAGCGTTCCATCGAGATCTTCGAGAAGTGCGTGGACCTCAACATCGCCGATGGAGATATCATCGCGATGCTTGCAGACAGCTACAAGGCTCAGGGAGATACCACCAAGTGCAAGGAGATCCTCGGCAAGGGATTCGAGCGCTTCCCGACCAACCAGGGCATTCTGGTTTCCCTGATCAACACCTACCTGGAGACCAACGACGATCCTGAGAAGATTATCGTTGTCCTCAAGAAGGCACAGGAGAACGAGCCAACCAACGCTTCCCTGGTTTACGCTGAGGGCAACCTCTACAAGAACATGAAGCAGTACGACAAGTGCATCGAGCTCTACCGCAAGGCTGCCGAGCTTAACCCAACCTACGTATTTGCTCCTTACAACGAGGGCGATACCTATTATCAGATGGCTCTTGACCTCCAGGACAAGGCTTCCGCAGAACCGGACGACAACAAGTTCATGGAGCTCAACAACCAGATGAACGACTGCCTGAAGAAGGCCATCGAGCCTTTCGAGAGAGCTTTCTCAATCGCTGAAGATCCTGAAATCAAGCGTGGTTGCGCAGAGTACCTGAAGCAGATCTATTTCCGCTTCCGCGATGAAAAACCTGAGTACCAGGCCAACTACGACAAGTACCACAAGTTCCTTGAGGAGACTGCCAACTAACAGCTCAACTGAAACAGGAACAAAGAAAGAAACAGGAACAACAGACACAGAAACAAGTAAAAGAAAAATACATCCGGTGCGCCGGATGTATTTTCTTTTTACTTCACTTCAAGCCTTTCCGTGAATCCCACCAGCAAACTACTCTGCGGGAGTAGTTGGAGCAGCAGGACGAGGAGCTCTCTCTGATGTAGCGGCTGCAACGTTGATGGTTCTTCCCATGTGCTCGGAACCGTTCAGCGCCTCGATAGCCTTCTGACCATCCTCGTCGCTCATCTCCACAAACCCATAGCCCTTTGACCTGTGGGTTACCTTATCGGTTATGATTCTTGCTGATGACACTTCCCCAAACGGGGCGAAAAGCTTTTCAAGGTCCTCCCTTCTTGCTCTGAAGCTCAGACTGGATACAAATATGTTCATAGAGTTAATTGTTAATATCGTGTAACAAAATTAGCCCAAACTTCAGAATAAAGCAACAATTTTCAAGAAAAATTGCTCAAACGATTATTTCTATCTGCTATAGCCGCGTTTATACGGATTACCCTCATACCAGTTGATATACGCCTGGATTGCAGTCCTGGTTCCGCCCGGAGTAGGGTAGTCTCCGCTGAAATACCAGTCTCCGCTGTTCTCCGGACAAGCCTTATGCAGATTAGCAATGCTCTGGAACACCACCCGAACCGGAATCTTCCCATCCAGCTCCACTGGCGTCACCATCTGTGCAATCTTCTCTGAAATCTCCTCATCCGTAAACGGCGCATATACTTCCTTCACATAGTTTTCAACGATTCCCGCTGTATCAACTCCCGCACTCACTCCCGTATCTCCAACTCCCGCAGCTCCAGCTCCAGTGCTCGATTCCGTAGCTCCAACTCCTGCACTCAAAGCCTTACCCTTCTTACCCTTACGTCCAACCGAAGTGCTCGCATACTCCTCCAGCGGCCGCTTCTCCGCCTCCTTGCACTTGCGGTACACGTCAGAAAGCACCTTCTCCATACCTCTCTCCTTCAACAACGCCACTGCCGCATTGAACGCAATGAACTCTCCCATCCTGCTCATATCAATACCGTAACAGTCCGGGTATCTGATCTGTGGAGAAGAGGAAATGATCACAATCTCCCTCGGTTCCAGCCTGGACAGAATCTTGATGATACTCTGCTTCAGCGTAGTACCCCTTACAATACTGTCATCTATCACCGCAATGGAATCCACTCCCGGAACTATACTGTTATATGTAATGTCATACACGTGCGCCGCCAGAT
This sequence comes from Bacteroidales bacterium, assembly GCA_017548505.1. Classification (GTDB taxonomy): domain Bacteria; phylum Bacteroidota; class Bacteroidia; order Bacteroidales; family UBA932; genus Egerieousia. The sequence goes on from JAFYZX010000036.1 coordinate 6,129, forward strand.
CGTTCCTAGTACTTCCCTCCGCAATAAAGGTCCTCATCTTGATATCCTTTATCGCCAGCTTCTCGCTCCTGACCTTATGCGCCAGAACCTTCTGAATCCGAGCCTGAATGCTTTGGGCAGAGACTCTCTGCTCCTGACCTCGCTCAAACTGAGAGGCTGGGAGCGTTTTCGCCTCTTTTTGCTCCTGGCCTCGCTCAAATTGAGAGGCTGGGAACACTTCCTTCCGGCAAAGGGTTTCAAACTCCTCTACAGAAGTATCCGCATCAGAATTCAATCCGCCATTCAATCCGCCATTCATACATCCACCCGCACATCCATCAGTGCTTCCATCCTCTTCGGAAAGCAGACGGGAAATCTCCTTGAGCTTCAGCCCGTTCAGATGCTCGTTCAGCCCCTCCAGCATACCCATAAACGCCACCTCCGCGGTGTTCGGAATGAAGGAGAAAACCGTCTTGTCAAGATCCGGGCACACATCCAGAATCTGCGGAGTCAGCAGCCGGCCGAGCATCTTCCTCTCCTTATATATATCTGCATCGCTACCTCTGGAGAAGTATATCCTCTCAAAGGAACAAGGCCTCGGATTTTCCGGCTTAACCAGGCAGCTAATGTTGTACTTTCCATCCTTGTGTATGGTGATAGCCTCTCCCGGCTGGAGCACCTGGACTCTGTCGTATTTAACGTCCAGTGCGGTCTGTATGGCAGCCCTTTCACTCGCCGCCACAATTATCTCATCATCAATGTAATAGAAGCACGGTCTTATGCCCCATCTATCGCGGAATACAAAGCTCTCTCCGCTTCCCGTAGAGCCCACAATGCAGAACCCTCCGTCCCAGCTTCTGGAAGCCTCGGAGATGATGCCTTCCATATCTATGTTGTCCTCAATCTTGGCGTTCAGTTCCTCTCCCTTCAGCCCCTCCTTCTTGAACTTGCGGTACAGGTCCGAGTGATGCTCATCCAGCAGCGCTCCCATCTGCTCCAGAATCAGGAAGGTATCCGCATCGCTCCTCGGATGCTGGCCCTGCCCCTGCACCATCGTGGAAAACAATTCCTTCTCATTGGTAATGTTGAAGTTACCGGCTAGGCACAGGTTCCTGTTCCTCCAGTTATTCCTCCTCAAGAACGGATGCACATAGCTCATTCCGCTCCTTCCGGTAGTTGAGTACCTCAGATGCCCGATATATACCTCCCCGATATACGGCAGATCTTGAGCAAAGTCTTCAGCGCCAGTTCCTGACCCGACCATATCCGCAGTATCTATCCGCCTCTCCCTCTTTGCCACCTCAATCTCCTTGGAAACGTTCTCAAAGCACTCGGAAATAGCAGTATTCCCCAGCGCCCTCTGGCGGAAAATGTACTCGGATCCCGGCTTGGAATCAATCTTCACGCAAGCCAGTCCGGCCCCTTCCTGGCCCCTGTTATGCTGCTTTTCCATCATTAGGTACAGCTTGTTAAGCCCGTAGAGAGGAGTCCCGTATTTTTCCTGATAGTAAGAAATTGGTTTCAGCAGGCGCAAAAGAACCACGCCGCATTCGTGCTTGATCTGATCGCTCATAACGAATAACTTTCTGCCTGCAAATGTAATTCATTTTTGGACCTAAAGAATCTACTAATGGAAAAGAATTTGTATTATGAAAGTACCGTTAAACAAAAAATTACTTAATTTTGTATCAACTAAGGTGTTAATGATATGGAACAGAAAAAAGTACAGAAGAATTACTTTGAGAAGATGATAGAAGATAAGAAAGCTATCATTAACAGCATACGCAATGGTGTATCGACAGAGATTATTGAGGAGGAGAGAGATGTTAAGTTCGTTACACCCGTATAGGTATTGGAAAGAAGATTCTTACTACCTCTTTGATACTCCCTCAGGAGCACAGTACGTAGCTTATTTTTTAGAGCTGGATATCTCCCAGAATCTATTTACTTTTAATTTTGACAAGAAGACAGAAGGTAATCGTAAGATTGCCAATGAGCATGTGTTTGATACAATATGTTCCTTTTTATTAAGTTTCTTTGTCAAACACGAGAACTCCTTGTTAGTAGTATGTGATTCGTCAGATGGACGAGAGAATGCCAGAATGCGTTTATTTGCAAGATGGTATAATAAGATGCGAATTTCAGGAGTCAAGAGGATAGACAGAATAGGTCGTACTAAAGAATACAACCTATTCATTTCTGTGTTCTTTTGGGAAGATAACCCCCAAAAAGAGCAGCTGTTATCTATTCTTAATGAGTATTTTAACGATATGCTTCTATGATCTTTCCCGGCAGCCTCTGATTTTTCAAGCTGTCGGGTCTGTTTTTATATGATGGGTGCCATTACTTGTCCTTGCTGAAAGCCCAATGTCTATCATCCGGTATTTTTTTCCCATCTACTATTTTTTTCTTAGGTTTTCCTTTTTCAATTTTCACTTTTCTGGTTGAAGGATCTTCTTCGTACTTATACACATTTTCCCTTTTATTAGGAACCAGAGTAACATTAGACTTAATAGGTGTATCTCTCCAGACGATTGAAACCGGGAGGATTGCGTTCTGGAATAAGTAGTCGTACAGATACGTAGAACGGGGGTTGACCGTATCGCCTTTTTTCTTGTTATTTGGGAAATCATCGAAAAAATCGGATTCTTCATTCCATCCTTCTTTTACCATAAATGCTCTGATTAAGGCTGATGCGCGATAATTGCCGTGGGGATCTTCAAATGTAATATCAATGCCTGACTGATGTGCGTTTAAACTACCTACAGGAAACGGAACAACTGTCTTTTGGTATTTATCCTCTCCTTTTAATGCATTTCTGTGATACACAATGTAATCGTGTACGGCATTATTATCATTTTTATCATTGGATTCCTCGTGGTAATAGAATTCTACGGTGTGGATATAAATTTGCCTGACAATCTCGCCACCTCCGATTACCTCAAAATGACCTCCATAAATCATTCTGGTGGCTATAGCTTCGAATTGTTCCGTCAAATTCTTTACTTTTTCGTCCTTGTTGTCTCCATGTGCACCTCTGAAAGATTTCAGACAATCCATAAGCTTATGTCTAATTGCGTAATCCTTAGTAATACCTTTTAAAATGTTCTTTGTCATAGCTAAATCTCATATTTGTGGTATTTCATGTTTTCTATGTAGATGTTCCAGGTGGCGCAGTTGAGGGCGCCGCCCTGGAGGACAAGGCTTTGGCAATCCCTAATCTGGATGACCTTGCTGTCCGGGAAGAAGCCCTGGATCTGCTCTGCAGCCAGAGAGTCTTCCGGAAGCCCCAATCCCGGTATAAAGATACAGTTTTTCGTCTGAAGGAAGTTGATGTAGGCCCAGGAAAACCGTTTATTCAGGGCCGTTCCGTAATGTAGCTCAGCGATGCTGAAATGCTGTTCCAGGGCCTTCAGCAGCCGTTTTCGCAAGTACGGGTCAAAATCCACGTAGTTGTTCAGCAGGATTGAATCTCCGCCAATGTACCTCACCATCCCATCCGCGTGCCCGAACATCTCATACCTGTCCCACGGAATCAAGACAATTTCTGCCTGAAGCAGCCTTTCAAGCTCCGCCACAAGCTTATTTTGTCTCCAGGACGGATTCTCTTGAAATATCTTGTCTGTCACAATAACCTTGGAACCGCACTTAACCACGTTGCCACCATCCAGTACTATATCTGTCTTAACGCACTTCATCCCAAGATCCCGACAGATTCTTCGGTATTGTGGAATGTAGCCTTTGTAGCCCTTGAGGTAATCCGGACGGTATCTATAGGACAGGAACTGGCCATTGTCCAGCTGAATAGGCATATAATCCCTTGCCCAGATATGTTTAGGGCTAGGGGTGCGTGGCAGAAACTCTACATCTATGCCGTTGGAATCCAGAGCTCCCAAAAGATTCATACACAGAGGCTGAAAAGCCGAAAGCCCCCTGGCGATATACACCTTGTTTGTCATATCGTCATTTATCTTAAAGTCATCTATCTTAAAGTCATTTATCATAGCACCGGCAAAAGTATGCTGCACTCTCTCCGTCACCAAAGAAAATTTGTTAAAAGATGTTAACGGCCCGGGAAATAGTTATTATAACATTGTCCAAACGGTAATTTTCATTAAATTTGAAAAATTAAAAGCAAGTAATATGGACGAGAGAATTATACAAGTGGCCAAGAGTTGGCTCGGCGACGGTTATGACGAAGAAACCAAGGCTGAGGTAAGGCGCCTTCTGGAAGGCGATCCGAAGGAACTTCAGGAGGCGTTCTACAAGACTTTGGAGTTTGGAACGGGCGGCCTGAGAGGCATCATGGGAGCTGGTTGCAACCGCATGAACCGTTACACCGTAGGCATGGCAACCCAGGGCTTTGCCAACTACCTGAAGAAGTGTTTCGGCCAGCTTCGGCAGATTAAGGTAGCCATCACGCACGACTGCCGCAACAATTCAGAGTATTTCTCCAGGATTGTGGCAGAAATATTCGAGGCAAACGGCTTCCACGTATATCTTACCAAGGAACTGAGGCCTACCCCGGAGCTTTCCTACGCTATCCGCTACTACGGATGCCAGGGAGGAGTGATGCTTACCGCTTCTCATAATCCTAAGATTTACAACGGTTACAAGGCCTACTGGGAAGACGGAGCCCAGGTCATTGCTCCTCACGACAAGAACATCATATCCGAGGTCAACAAGATAACGGACATCTCCCAGGTTAAGTGGCACAAAGCCGCCCAGCCATGCTGTGAAGACACCAAAGAACAATGCCTCTGCTCAAACGCAGACCTGGCTGAATATAAAGGACTGGGCTTCATAGAGATGGTAGGGGAAGAGCTGGACGATGTCTACCTGAAAGACCTTGCAACCCTCCACGTTTCTCCTGAGAGCGTAAAACGCCACCACGACCTTGGAATCGTCTATACCCCGCTCCACGGATGCGGCGTGAAGATTGTTCCGAGAGCCCTTAAGGAAATGGGCTTCACCAACGTCCATCTGGTAGAGGAGCAGTGCATCAATTCCGGAGATTTTCCGACCGTGCAGAGCCCTAACCCTGAGGAACCTACAGCCCTGAAGATGGCTCTGGACCTCGCCGATAAGGTAGGCGCTGAAATCGTCTGCGCATCAGACCCTGACGCAGACCGCTGCGGCATTGCAGTAAGGGAGGGGAACAACAACCTCGTCCTCCTTAACGGCAACCAGATGAACTGCATCCTCACATACTATATGCTTAAGCGATGGAAGGAACTCGGAAGGCTTAATCAGACTTCCAAAGAGGCTTCTGGAAACACCTCCGCATCTTCAAACCCTGCAGGAGAAGCCACAGCATAATCTGCGGAATCTGAGACAACAGAATGCAAAGACAACTCAG
>JAFYZX010000037.1 GCA_017548505.1 Bacteroidales bacterium
CTCTCAACCAGTTTATAGCATAGGTTTATGGCATCGCTGAAGGAGATAAAGTCCAGGATAGGTTCCGTTAAGGGAACGAGCAAGGTAACCTCTGCTATGAAGATGGTTTCCTCTGCCAAGCTTCACAAGGCGCAGGGCATAATCAACGCCATGCTGCCTTACCAGAAGAGCCTGGACGATATCGTTTCCAACTTCCTTTCCGGCGAGACTCCTTTTACCTCTCCGTATGTTCTGAAGGAAGGTGAGGAACCTGCAGCCGCCAAGAGGGTTGCGGTTGTGGTTTTCTCTTCCAACTCATCTTTGTGCGGAGCCTTCAACTACAATATAATCAGGGAGTTTATGTCTCTGGTCCTGGACCTTAAGGCAGAAGGTGTTGCCGACGAGGATATAGATGTATATTCTATTGGAAAGAAGGTGGAGGATGCCGTAAGGAAGATGGAGTTCAAGCCGTTTTCTTACCAGAGCCTTGCTGCCAAGCCGGATTACAAGGAGATTTTCGCCCTGGCTTCAGACATTATGGAGCAATATGCTTCAGGGAAACTTTCCAGGGTATATGTAATATATCATCACTTCAAGAGTTCTGCGGTACAGAAGGTTGAGAGGCTTACTTATCTCCCTTTGGAAATCTCTTCCTACAAAAAGGGAAAGAACGCCACGGCAGACGGATGGCTGAATAATTATATCGTAGAACCGTCTATCTCTCATGTTATTGAATCGCTGATGCCTCAGCTTCTGAAGCAGAAGCTCTATACCTGTCTGGCAGATTCCTACGCCAGCGAGCATGCCGCCAGGACCATCGCCATGCAGGTGGCAACGGACAATGCTGAAGACCTCATACAGGAGCTGACGATTCTCTACAACAAGAGCCGCCAGCAGGCGATTACCGCCGAGCTGCTGGATATTGTTGCAGGGAGTTCACAGTAAGTAATTAAAGCAGGTCGGCCATCTGTCCTATATGCAGGACTTTCAGTTTTTTCCCGGATTTTTCCGCGGCGGCCTTTTCGTTTTCCAGAGGGTCGTCCCAGTTGTGCTGGGAGAGGGCGAACTTTCCGTGATGGACAGTAATGTATTCCCTGGCCTCAAGGTCTTCCATCACATTGTGCAGATTCTCCGGCATCGTGTGGATCTGGGCCCAGCGTGGATTGTACTGCCCGTTTTCTATGATAGCCAGATCCAGATTGTATTTATCTCCGATTTCCTTGAAATGAGAGCCATATCCTCCGTCTCCGCCAATGAAGATTTGTTTTCCTCCAACTTCCAGGACGAACGAAGCCCAAAGTGTCCTGTTCCTGCTGAATCCTCTTCCGGAAAAGTGTCTTGCCGGAGTGCAGTGGAATGCTATGCCATCAGTTTTAAACTCATCTTCCCAGTCTAGCTCAGCGATGCTTTCAGGCTTGTAGCCCCAATACTCCAGATGCGAGCCGACGCCTAGCGGGGTGATGACTTTACCCACCTTTTGCTTTAGCCTCTTTGCGGCCTTGTAGTCCAGATGGTCATAGTGGTCGTGAGTGTAAACCAGATAATCTATGAAAGGAAAATCCTGAGGCCTGTAGATGGAGGTCCCCTTGAACGGCCGGTTTATGAAAGAAATCGGGGAACCCCTGAACAGAACAGGATCCACAAGTATTGTCTTTCCGTCAATTATAAGGAGATATGATGAATGCCCGAACCATATTACCTTGTTTTGCTTTTCCTTGATAGCCAAAGAAATTGCATCTGTATCCAGAGGGGATGCTTCAATTGGCTTTTCTGGCTTCAGGCCTTTCTTGCTGCCGGTCAGAAAGTTCCAGATTATGGATGCGGTGCTTTGCTTTTTTTCAGCATCGGTGAAAAGTTTTGTAGGCTCCGGATTTACAAATCTGCCGTTTCGGAAATTGGGGCTCTTGCGGCATCTTTCCAGCCTTTCACCGAGAGGAACCCTGCCTATGCTCACATAGTCAGTGAAAAACAATGCCACGATGGCAAGCAGTATTCCCAGAGTTATCAGCATAACTTCTTCCAAAAATGCCGTGCAAAGGTACAATTATTTATCTTTACATAGTTTTATAATTCCGTTTATGGCACACAGTGTTTACAAATACAGGACAGGAGAGGCTTATCCTCATTGCTACAAATATCCTCAGGCTGCAGTTACTGCAGATTGTGTAGTATTCTCATACGATTGCAAGGAACTGAAAGTACTTCTGATAAAGAGAGGTAGGGATCCTTTCAAGGATTGCTGGGCCTTTCCGGGAGGTTTTGTAAACCCTGATGAAACAGTTGAGCAGGGAGCTGTCAGGGAACTTGTGGAGGAGACATCGCTGAGAGTGGAATTTATGGAGCAGTTAAAGGTTTTTTCCACTCCGGACAGAGATCCGAGGCAGAGGGTGATGACGGTTCCATTCCTTTGCCTGTCAAAGAATGTTGAGGCTGTCGGTGGAGACGATGCGGCCCAGGCCAGCTGGTTCCCGGTAGATAAACTGCCGGCCCTTGCCTTTGACCATGGGCAGATTATGGAAGAAGCCAGAAAAGTACTCAAGCGCCTTCTGCTCTCCGATAATATTGCCCGCTATCTTATGCCGCAGACTTTTACCATGCCTCAGCTTCATAGACTTTATGAACAGATAATGGGCTGCAGGCTGGACCGCAGAAACTTTGCACGCAAGATGAACTCTCTGGGGATACTGGAAACGCAAGAAAGAGAGTCTGGCCTTCCAAGCCGCATAGCTTCTGTTTATTCTTTTAAATGAGTTCTCCCTTTCTAAGGACGTGGCGAACATGCAGCCATACTGCAACCGTTACCACTAAGGTAGCGCATCCTGCCAGTATGGTTCCAAGGTTTCTTTCCAGACCCATCATCTGGCCGGAGGTGAACAGGAAGTCCGTGCAGATGAAAGTCATGAACATTGCCGGCAGTAGCGAGATCAGATAATACGGCTTGCCGCTGAAAACCCTATAGCTTCTAAGATAAAGGAAGACCGTTATCGCCCAGAGGGTGAACACGGCAAGTGTCTGGTTTGCCCAGGCGAAATACCTCCACAGTATATCGTAGTTCATAAGGGTTATGGCATAGCCGATTGCAAACATTGGGATACAGATGTAGAGTCTCTTGAGGATGCTCTTCTGTTCCATTCCCATAAAATCAGCGATGATAAGCCTTGAGCTTCTGAAGGCCGTGTCTCCCGACGTGATAGGGGCGGCAACCACTCCGAGCAGAGCCAGGACGGCACCGAACTTTCCGAGGGTGGTGTTGGTTATTTCGTTCACGGCCCAGGATGCGTCGTTCCCGTGCTCTGCGAGGGCGGCGTTCAGTCCGGCAAGGGAATCTTCCACACCGTTAAACCCTCTGAAGAAGGCCATTGCTGCGGCTGCCCAGATCAGGGCTATAATGCTCTCCGATATCATTGCTCCGTAGAAGACACTGCGGCTTTCCTTGCGGTCCTTAAGGCATCTTGCCATCATAGGGCTCTGCGTTGCGTGGAATCCCGAGATCGCTCCGCAGGCTATCGTGATGAACATTGTAGGTATTATAGGGAAGCTTGCGGCGTTAGGCTTTGCGTTGGCGAATGTCGTAAGGTCCGGAATTACAAGATTACCGGCAAACAAGACGTAAAGGATTCCCAGGGCCATGAATATTAGAGCTATTCCAAATATCGGATAAACGTTGCCGATAATCTTGTCAATAGGCAGCAGAGTTGCAAGTATGTAGTATGCAAACACTATGTACAGCCAG
>JAFYZX010000038.1 GCA_017548505.1 Bacteroidales bacterium
CCGGAGCAGGGGCTGCAAGAAGGTCTTTCTTAAGATGTTCCAGATAGGTTTCTATTCCTCCAAGATGCTCCTTGACCTTACCGTCTCTGAACTCGTAAGCCTTATCTACCAGGCCGTTGAGGAAGTCCCTGTCGTGAGATACAATAATCAGCGTTCCGTCATATTTCATCAGAGCCTGCTTCAGGATTTCCTTGCTCTGGATATCCATGTGGTTTGTCGGCTCGTCGAGGGCAAGAAGATTATAAGGCTTGAGAATGAGCTTTGCCATGGCCAGGCGTGCCCTTTCCCCTCCGCTAAGTACGGCTACTTTCTTGTCTACGTCCTCTCCCTTGAAGAGGAATGCTCCGAGCAGGTCTCTCAGTCTCTGGCGGTATTCTCCAGGGGCTGCGTTCTCAAGGGTGGAATAGACAGTTTCGTTCTTGTCCAGTATATCTTCCTGATTCTGCGCGTAATAGCCGAGAGCTACATTGTAACCGTGCTCGGCTGTTCCTGAGAGAGGATCCAGCTCGCCGATAACTACTCTCATCATCGTGGTCTTTCCCTCTCCGTTTCTTCCCACAAAGGCCACTTTCTCCCCTCTTTCTATAGTTATGTTAATCCTTGAAGCAACAGTCTTGTTAGGATATCCGATAACAAGATCTTCCGATCGGAAAACTACCTGGCCGCTTCGCGGAGCCGGAGGGAACTTTACGGTCATCGTGGCCTTGTCCTCCAGATCCACCTCGATTCTTTCCAGTTTGTCAAGGGCTTTGATGCGGCTCTGGACCTGGTTGCTCTTGGTGGCCTTGTAGCGGAACCTTTCTATGAATTCCTCGGTTTTCTCTATCATCCTCTGCTGGTTCTCGTAAGCCGACCGCTGCTGCTCCATCCTTTCCTTCCTGAGAATCTTGTACTGGGAATACGGAACCTTGTAATCGTGGATCTTTCCGAGCATTATCTCGATTGTGCGGCTCGTTGTGCTGTCCAGGAACTTGCGGTCGTGGGATATCAGAAGGACTGCTCCGCGGAATGTTTTCAGATAATTCTCAAACCACTGGATGGATTCTATGTCGAGATGGTTGGTAGGCTCGTCCAGCAGCAGGCTGTCGGGCTTTGAAAGAAGAATCTTTGCAAGTTCGATTCTCATGTTCCAGCCCTGGCTGAGCTCCCTTGTAGGGCGGTTGAATTCTTCCGGTTTGAAGCCGAGTCCAATAAGGACTTTCTCCGCCTGGCTTGCGGGAGGCTCGCTTTCCATCATCGACACCCTGTCCTGGATATTGTTCAGTTCGACTATCAGGTTATTGTAGGCATTGGACTGGTAATCTGTCCTTTCTGAAAGCTGGGCCGTTATTTCGTCAATCCTGTCGTGGAGTGCAAACAGGCCGTCAAAGGCTTTCATCGCCTCTTCCATCACGGTCTTGTCCTTGGCGTGGGACATCATCTGGGGAAGATAGCCTATCCTCTCCCCTTTTGTCTTGGTTATTGTGCCGGATGTGGGAGACACTTCGCCGAGTATGAGCTTCAGAAGCGTGGACTTTCCGGCTCCGTTCTTCCCGACGAGGCCGATTTTCTCATTGTCTCCGATATGTATATTGATGTGGTCCAGGAGCGTGAAGGCTCCCCAGGAAAGCGTGAGGTCGTTGACAGTTATCATTTTGCCTCTTCCTCCTTATCCTCTTTCCTTTCCCGGCACATCATTATGCTGACTTCATACAGTCCGTAAAGCGGAAGCCCCACTGCCATAAGTGTAAACGGGTCTCCGGTAGGAGTAATGATTGCGGCTATGATGAGCAGGATCACGAAGGCGTGCCTGCGGTATTTCTTGAGCGTATGCTTGTAAATGAGCCCGAATTTGGAAAGCAGGGCGGCCACTGTAGGAAGCTCGAAGACTGCTCCCAAAATCAGGATCAGGGAAAAGAAAGTGGAAATGTATGACCTGAGTGATATCTGGTTAGCCACATCCCCCATTACCTGATATGTTCCCAGGAATCTGACAGTCAGAGGGAAAAGCAGGAAATATCCGACCAACACTCCAAGATAGAAGAAGACTGCTGCAAAAGAGAATGCCCTGACTGCAGCCCTCTTTTCCTTTGGGTAAAGAGCGGGACTTACGAATGTCCAGATCTGGTAAAGTATTATCGGGGTGCAGACCACAAGCGCAAAATAAAAAGATGTGCTTATGTGTATGAAAAACTGCGCCGGGAGGTCTATGTTAATGACATTCAGCTTGAAAGGCCCCAGAGGTTCCTGGTTCAAAGAATTCAGGATGCGATCCACCAGCCTGTATAGAACAAAGTTATCGTCTGTGGGGGCGAATACGATGCCGAACATGAAATCCTTGAAGATGAAGAACACTATGGCTGCCCCTAAAAGGATAAGAGCTGAACGGAAGAGTACCTTCCTCAGCTCATCCAAATGCTCCCAGAATGTCATGTTCTTCTCTGCCAAGGGGAAGAAGTGTTAGTTCTCGATGTCCTTCTTAATATCGTTGAGGGTTGATTTTACTTCATCGTCCTTGATATCGTTTTCAACACCCTTCATACCGTCTTTGAAGCTCTTGACTCCCTTGCCGATACCTTTCATTAGCTCTGGAATCTTTCTGCCGCCGAAAAGAAGAAGGATGACGAAAGCGATAATCAGGATTTCTCCCCATCCGAAAG
>JAFYZX010000039.1 GCA_017548505.1 Bacteroidales bacterium
AAGTGTATTGCGCGTGCTGTAACGGATTGGAGGTTACAACTGTTACGGTGGAGGTTTCCGTTACGGACGGGATAAGGTTTTTTCTTGTGGGACTTCCTGACAATGCTGTGAAGGAGAGCCAGCAAAGGATAGAAAGCGCCCTGCAATGCTATGGATTCAGGATTCCGGGAAAGCGCATAACTATAAATCTGGCTCCCGCAAATATCCGCAAGGAAGGTTCTTCGTTTGATGTTACCTTGGCTATAGGCATTCTTTGCGCTTCCGGACAGCTGGACGAAAGCGTCACAGCTCGCCTGAAAGACTTTGTCATTCTCGGCGAACTGGCTCTGGACGGCAAACTCAGGGACATACCGGGGGCCTTGCCAATAATCATCCATGCAATGGAACAAGGCTTCAAGGCCTGTATCCTGCCACCTTCCTCAGCGATGGAAGGGGCTGAAATCGAGGGGATAACTGTCTTTTCAGCTGCCACGTTCAAGGATGTGCTGGAAATTCTGATGAATCCCCAAGGGTGCGCAGACAAAGTTATCACATCGCGGAGCATAAGACAGGAAAACAATAATCAGGATGAAGATCTCCAGAATTATGATTTCGCCCAGGTCAAGGGGCAGAAACAAGCAAAACGTGGGCTTGAGATTGCAGCAGCCGGAGGACATAATATCCTGCTGAACGGATCTCCGGGCAGCGGAAAAACCTTTATGGCAAAATGCCTGAGGGGAATTCTTCCGCCTATGAGCAAGGAGGAGGCTATCCAAACCAGCAATATTTATTCCGTGGCCGGCCTTCTGGCGGCGGAATCAGCCAGGGAAAACCACAGTGGAGGCCTTCTGAGAAACCGTCCGTTCCGATCTCCGCACCATTCCATTACCCCTCAGGCACTTATCGGAGGTGGCAGCAAAGGTCTTCCGGGTGAGATTTCCCTGTCACACAACGGGGTGCTGTTTCTGGACGAGTTCGCAGAGTTCGACAGGCGGTGCATCGAGGTCCTTCGCCAGCCGCTTGAAGACGGGGTGGTGCAGATCAGCCGCGTGATGGGCAAGCATTTCTACCCAGCCCGGTTTATGCTGGTGGCTGCCATGAATCCCTGCCCGTGCGGAAACCTTTTCGAGGAAGGCGGCAAGTGCAAATGCTCCTCTTCCTCATTGATGAAATACCGCGGAAGAATATCGGGCCCCTTGCTTGACCGGATTGACATTCAACTCATTGTGCGGAGTGTAAAATCAGGAGATCTCGTCTTTTCAGACAACAGAAAGGAAGAGCCCAGCCGGGTAATTGCAGAGAGGGTAAGGAGAGCCCGCCGGATCCAGATGGAAAGATACAGTTCTAACGGAGAGAGCTTCTTTACCAATGCCGCAATAACGCCATCAAGACTGGCTGATTACTGCAGGCTTTCCTCAATGTGCCGGAAACTGGTGGATGGCTTTGTCGGCCGATATGGTGTGAGCGCCAGAGGCTACACCAGGATCCTCAAGATTGCCAGAACCGTTGCGGACCTTGAAGGCGCCGAGAGAATAAACGAAGCCCACCTTTCTGAAGCATTCAACCTCCGCTGCCCCGACAAAAACGAAATGCTACTTTAAGCAAATCTTTTTGTATTTTCGCAATCTATATGGTTTTCAAGATTGCGGACAACATCATTTCTCCTTTGGGAAGGACCTCAGAGCAGAATTACCTGGCTGTAAAGTCGGGCGTTAGCGCTTTGGCTCCGCATGAAATGCCCGGTCTGGAAGAGAGGGTATTTGCCTCTTTGTTCAGCGACGGGGATTGGCAGAGTCTGCAGGCTGAAGGCCTCAGCCGGTTTGAGTCCCTGGTGTATCAGTCTGCAAGGCATGCTCTGGAAGAGGTTGACGGAAAGTTTAATGTTGCGGATAAGGACGTGGTGTTTGTGCTTGGAACAACCAAGGCAAACGTGGAACTGCTTGGAGAAAGTGAGGATGAACGTCTGCTCCCCGGAAAATGCGCGGAAAGGATTTGCTCCCGCCTGGGAATTACCACCACACCTATCGTGGTTTGCAATGCCTGCATTTCAGGGCTCAGTTCCATTATCCTGGCGGCCAGACTTCTGGAAAGCGGAACTTACAAGTATGCCGTTGTTTGCGGAGCGGATGTTCTGGGGAAGTTCATCATTTCCGGATTCCAGGCCCTCAGGACACTGAGTGAAGAGGCTTGCCGGCCGTTTGACATCGAGCGCTGCGGAATGAACCTGGGAGAGGCGGCTGCAACCGTGGTGCTTTCGTCTGTTCCTGCAGAAGGGAAATGCTGGAGCATAAAAGCCGGTGCCGTAAGAAACGACGCCCATAATGTAACGGCTCCGTCTCCAAAGGGAGAGGGAGCGTATCTTGCGATTTCCCGGGTCATTGAAGGATGCAATCCTCAGCGATTGGCTCTGGTCAACGCCCACGGGACGTCTTCCCTGTTTATGGACCAGATGGAAAGCGTGGCTCTTGAACGGGCGGGCCTTAGCGAAATTCCGGCAAACAGCCTCAAGGGTTATTTTGGACACACTCTGGGGGCCGCCGGAATCCTGGAGACAATCATAACAATGAAATCTCTGGAAGAAGACCTTGTCCTGGGAACAAAAGGATTTGAAGAGCTGGGGGTAAGTTCTCCGGTCAGGGTGAGTGCGGATTCCCTTCCGGCAGTCGGAAAGAAGTGCTTTGTAAAGACTGTTTCCGGCTTTGGCGGCGCAAATGCCGCTATACTGGCAAGTTGCGATTCAAATAAAACGGATAAATCATTAAAAGCACCTGGGTTCAGGATAACTCACAGAGTAAGAATAACCCCATCTGAAGCCCTTGTTGATGGAATGGCAAATTCTCTCCCGGAAGGCATATCCGGCAAGGATCTTCTGACATTCCTGTACAAGGAAAATGTTGGAAACTATCCGCAGTTCTACAAGATGGACCTTTTGAGCCGTCTGGGATTTATTGCTTCCGAACTCCTTCTGAATGTGGAAGGAAAGGAAAGATTTGTAGGCACGGACTCCAGAGCCGTGATACTTTTCAACCGGTCGTCTTCAATTATTACAGACCGCAAGTATTTGGAATCTATCGCGGAGGATAATTATTACCCGAGTCCGGCGCTGTTTGTATACACACTTCCGAACATAATAACAGGAGAAATCGCAATACGCAACAAATACAATGGAGAAACGTCTTTCTATATAGTGCCTGAAAAAGACGAGGGCATTATGAAAAGCGTGCTGAATTCGGCAATGCTGGATAACAGAACGGAGAGTATTGTTTCCGGATGGATAGATTGTCCTTCAGATAAGGATTTTGTTGCGGATATGTTTATCGCAGAGAAAGATTAATAAGCTATGAAAGAGAGAATTAGAGAAATTCTGGAAGAGGCGCTTCCGCTTGTGGATCTGGATTCCGATTTCCTTTTCAAGGAACTGGATTCCCTTGGAGTCGCCACGATTTTACTGAAGCTTTCAGAGGAATATTCAATAAAGCTGGACGCTAAGGACGCCACCCCAAAGAACCTGAAATCCCTGGATTCGCTGGAGGCTATGGTGAAAAGCAAGCTTGAAAAATGAGGCTGGTAGATTATCTGCATCGGAACGCTGAGCTCTATCCGGAGAAAACCGCTGCAATTTGCGGCGGGGAGAAGATTTCCTGGAGGGAACTGTCTGAAAAGGTTCTCGAACGGTCTGCTTCTTTCAGGGAAAGGCAGGTGGTTCCGTTCAGATCGTCGCAGAGCATTGATTTTCTGATAACTTACTTTGCCATTCACCAGGCCGGGGCAGTTGCGGCCCCGCTGGAAAGGGATATTCCCGAAGACCGCTTTCAGGAAATCTCCGGCATTCTGACTTCCAGCATTGTTCCCGAGGGGACGGCGGACATTCTCTACACCACCGGCACAACCGGAAAGTCCAAGGGCGTGATGATAAGCCACAAGACCATCATCGCCGATGCGGAAAACCTTATAGAAGGGCAGGGTTTCTCACACGACCTGCTGTTTATCATCAGCGGACCGCTGAACCATATCGGAAGCCTCTCCAAGATATTCCCGGTAACAATGCAGGGGGCGACTCTCTACATTCTGGAAGGGATGAAAGACCTGGAGAAATTCTTCGAAGCTCTGGACTATCCCGCTAAAAAGGTTGCCACGTTCTTTGTTCCGGCAACCACCCGCTTGCTGCTGATGTTCAGCGGGGAAAGACTGCCCAAGTATTCGGAAAAGATTGATTTCATAGAGTCGGGAGCCGCTCCTCTGGCACACTCGGATATGCTGAAGCTCTGCGAAGTTCTTCCAAGAACAAGGCTCTACAACACCTACGCCTCCACAGAAACGGGTATCATTTCAACCTACAATTTCAACGATGGGGAATGCATACCGGGATGCCTCGGACGGCCGATGAGCCATTCCAGGATAATAATCACTGACGAAGGCAAGATTTCCTGCCAGGGAGACACTCTCATGAGCGGTTATGTCAACGATCCGGATCTTACGGCTACTATCTTGAAGAATAACACGATATACACCTCCGACATCGGTGAGCTGGACCAGTATGGCAGGCTTCATCTCAAGGGAAGGGAAAGCGATGTAATCAATGTGGGTGGCTTCAAGGTTTCCCCGTCCGAGGTGGAGGACGCGGCAATGGCATTTCCGGGTGTGAAGGACTGCATCTGCATAGGCACGCCGCATCCGATAACCGGAACGGCGCTTAAGCTTCTTGTGATGATGGAAGAAGGGGCAATACTAGACAAACAGGCTCTCGCAAAATATCTGAAAGGAAAGCTGGAAATATTCAAGATCCCTTTGCAGTATAAGCAGGAGGAAGAAATAAAAAGAACATACAACGGCAAACTTGACCGGAAATATTATAACTCACAAAAAATATGAAAATCAAAATTATGATCTCAGCAATCTGTTTAGCGGCTCTGACCGCAGGATGCACTTCAGGCGGGAAGCTCACTTCCGGCCTTGACAAAGCCAATATGAACGATTCCATAGCCCCGGGCGAAGACTTCTACGAATATGCCGGTGGCGGATGGATGAAGGCCAATCCGCTGAAGCCTGAGTATTCAAGTTTCGGACAGTTCAACGTCCTTGCGGACAACAACGAGCTCCAGCTCAAGGAAATGTTTGAGGAATACGCCAACAATCCTCAGGAGAAGGGAACTCTCGGCCAGAAAATCGGCAGCATCTACCGTATGGCTATGGACTCCGTAAAGAGGAACGAGGATGGCTACAAGCCTATAATGAAAGACCTGGAGTATGTTCGCAATATCTCTAACCGGGAAGAATACCAGATAGCGAATGCCGTTCTTGGAAAGAAGGGCGTGGACATTGCAATGTTCAGCATCTACTGCGATGCTGACCTTTCAGACGCATCCCAGAATCTTGTTCAGACATATCAGGGTGGCCTGGGACTCGGAAACAAAGACTACTACACTAAAACAGACGAAGAGTCCAAAAAAGTTATGGAAGCCTACAAGACTTTCATCTGCAAGCTGTTCACAATGATCGGCTATACAGAGGATGAGGCTAAGGCCAAGATGGAGAACATCCTTTCCATCGAATACAGGATAGCAAGAGCTTCCAAGTCCAGGACCGAACTGCGCGATATTCCTAACAACTTCCACAAGATGAGCTACGAAGATTTCAAGAAGGAATATCCCGGCATCATGTGGGATGATGTCCTGAAAGGTATCGGCTATCCTGCAATTGACTTCATTTCCGTAGGCCAGCCGGAGCAGCTCAAGGAAGTTGAAAGAATCCTCAACGAAGTTCCTCTCCAGGCCCTGAAAGACTATGCGGAACTTGGTGTAGTTTATGGCGCAACAAGTTTGCTCAGCGATGATTTCCGCAAGGTTTCCTTCGAGTTCAGCCAGGTTCTTTCCGGAGCCCAGGAGGACAAGCCAAGGTGGAAGAGAGCCGTTGGAGCAGTTAACGGAGTGCTCGGAATGCCTGTAGGAAAACTCTATGTTGAAAAGTACTTCCCTGAGAGCAGCAAGCAGAGAATGCTGACTCTTGTCAACAACCTCAAGGATGCTCTGCACCAGAGAATCGAGCAGCTCGAATGGATGAGTGACTCTACCAAGCAGCAGGCTTACGACAAACTCTCCAACTTTATGGTAAAGATAGGTTATCCTGATACCTGGAGAGACTACTCCAAGCTCCAGATAGACGACACTCTCTCCTACTACGAGAACATGTGCAACGCTTCCGAGTTCTATATCGCTGATATGATTGACCGTAAGGTTGGCAAGCCTGTGGACAAGACCGAGTGGCTCATGACTCCTCAGACCATCAACGCATACTACAACCCGACAACCAACGAGATCTGCTTCCCTGCAGGTATTCTCCAGCCGCCTTTCTTCAACCCGGCTGCTGACGATGCCGCAAACTACGGAGCAATCGGAGTTGTAATCGGCCATGAGATGAGCCACGGCTTTGACGACCAGGGCTGCCTGTTCGACAAGGACGGAAACATGCACAACTGGTGGACAGCAGAAGACAAGGCCAAGTTCGACGAGAGAACAGCCGTTCTCAGAGATTTCTTCTCCACTCAGGAAGTCCTCCCGGGAGTGTTCATCAACGGACAGCTCACCCTCGGAGAGAACATCGGAGACAACGGAGGCCTGCACATTGCTTACCAGGCATTCCAGAACGCCATGAAGCAGAACCCTCTCGGAGAAAAGGACGGCTTTACTCCTGAGCAGAGATTCTTCATCTCCTTCGGCTTCATCTGGGCGTCAAACTTCAGAGACGAATATATCCGCAACCAGGTTCTGAATGACCCTCACTCCAACGCCAAGTTCAGAGTAAATGCCGCTCTTCCTCAAATCGACGAGTGGTACGAGGCATTCGGAATCAAGGAAGGAGACAAACTCTACCTCGCTCCTGAAAAGAGAGCCAGAATCTGGTAGTTAGTATTTCTCGGCGATGAAAAAAGTGGGACTCATATCAGACACTCACGGCACTTTCTCTGCCGAGATCAGAGACTTTCTCAGCGATGTGGATGTTGTCCTTCACTGCGGTGACTGGGGCAGCATCCACACTCTTGAGGAGGTTAGGGCATTCAAGCCCGTAATAGGCGTTTACGGCAACTGCGACGACCAGGACATCCGTATGGAAGTCCCTTGGGTGCAGACCTTTAAGCTGGAAGACCTGGACTGCCTGATGATACACATCGGCGGCTATCCTGGAAGATACGACTACAGGGCTCTCCAGCTAATCAATCAATACAAGCCGGACCTTTTCTTCTGCGGCCATTCCCACATCCTCAGGGTGATGAACGACCCGCACAATTTCTCAAAAACGGAGCCGGAAAGGATGATGATGACAATGAATCCCGGCGCGTGCGGCATCATGGGTTTCCACAATGTAAGAACAGTCCTCCGCTTCAAAGTGGAAGGCCGCCAAATCTCAGATCTAGAACTGGGCCAGTGGCCCCGCTAGTTATTTGTAGAGCAGGTAAGGGGCTCTTTCTTTCTTGAAGACCTTTACGTCATTCAGCCAAGTCTCCTGAAGTTCCTTTGCCAGTTTCCCGGCGTTGCATCCCTGGTTGGACGCCTTTTCCTCGATGGTATACCTTACCCAGGCCCGGCCTATCTCAAGTTCAAACATACGGGTGAAAAACTCGTCACCGGGACTCCAGCACCCGATGTAGGCATCAATGATATATGTCAGGTTTATTTTGCCGTCGTTGATGCGGTTGATTGGAATTTCTGCAAGATTGACTCCGGTGCACTCTTTGTCCAGAAGCGGAGGGTTCTTGGCTCCCGCTACGCTTCTTGGGGTGAACTTGTACTCGGCAGCAACTCTCGTGTCCGTGCCGTAAGGGCTTCTTCCCTGGACGGAGGTCGTGGACATGTCCGGCGCTCCGTAAATCTGGAACGGAACTGTCGTTCCCCTTCCAAGGCTGATCCTCGTCCCCTCAAAGTAACAGGTTGAAGGATAAAGATATACGCTTCGCATATTAGGCAGGTTCGGAGATGGCTTTACAGGAAGGCGGTAGTGCGATCCCCTTGTATAGTTCTTGCACTTGATGACTGTCAAGTCGCATTTCAGAGTCTTGTCCGGTTCCCAGGTGTCTTTGGAGTTGAAACGAAGCCACCCTTTCTCGTTTGCCATATAGGCAAGCTCTCCCATTGTCATTCCGTGGGCGGCCAGTATAGGGAGTCCTCCAACTCCGCTCTTGAACTTGCGGCTCAGCAGCGGACCGTCGGTGAGCCAGCCTATTGGATTAGGCCTGTCCAGTACAATGAACGGTATATCGAATTCCGCGCACTTTGCCATCATCTTAATCATCGTCACATAGTAAGTGTAGAACCTCACTCCCACATCCTGAAGGTCAAAGACCATGATGTCGAACCCTTCCATAAGTTCAGCGTCAGTCATCTTTGCCCCGTAAAGCGAGCGGATTGGTATTCCGGTGCGGATGTCCACGCTGCTGGAAACATGCTCACCGGCATCTGCGGTTCCCCTGAATCCGTGCTCGGGGCTCATCAGGCAGACAACGTTAATATCCAGACTGAGTAGAGTGTCCAGAGTGTGAGTGTAAAGGTTCATCGGCATTTTGTCCATAGCGTCGTTCCCGTCGCTGACCAGAAGTTCCATAGGGATTTCCTTCCCCTTCTTGAGCATTATGCCGGTCTGGTTGGAAAGAAGGCAGACTCTCTTGTGCTTTAAAAGCGGCACGTACTCATTGATGGAGGCGGCTCCAGGCTGGATGGTGCCGTCGTATGCCCAAAGGTAATCAGGCTTGAACGGGTCTCTTGTCTGTGACTGCGGGGTTCCCTTGATGGCAGAGCAGCATAAAATCATGGAAACAAGTATGGCCGCCAGAAGGGCCAGCGGCAGAACCGTGCATAAAAATCTCTTCAGTTTCATAACGGGATTGTGAAGGGTTATCACTTCTCGAGAACGGACACGATCTTGTCCGTTGCACCGAGCATTTTTTCTACGTAATTGCGGCAGCTGCGTCCCCTGAAATCGCGGAGTTCCTTGTCTTTGACACAGTTGTCTATAACCTGATATAGTTCGGATGCGTTGCTTACGCTGGTTGCTCCGTTGCATTCTATCAGGTCTATGGCTTCCTGGAATTTGCGGTAGTTGGGGCCGAATGCCAGCGGAACTCCGTAAACGGCGGCTTCCAGAGTGTTGTGGATGCCTACACCAAATCCGCCGCCTATATAGGCAAAGTCCGCATAGCGGTACAGGGAGGAAAGAATTCCAATACAGTCTATTACCAGAACTCTCTTTCCCTCTGCGATGGACTGGGGATTTTCGCTGACCATCTCGCGGTCCGCATCTTCTTCCACTTCAGAGTATCTTACCGTGCCGTATGGTTCGTAAATCTGCAGAAGTTTTTCTATTCTTTCCTTGTGGATTTCGTGCGGGGCCACAACGAGGCGCACCTTTGAGAAATTCTTCATCACCTGCGCAATCAGTTCGTCGTCAGGCTGCCAGGTGCTTCCTGCAACAATCGTGAAACAGTCCTTGGCAAAGTTCTCGATTACAGGGAAGTGCTTGCTTTCGGAAGCGATCTTGTCCACTCTGTCGAAACGGGTGTCTCCGCAAACAATCACATTGTCTTTGATTCCGATAGACGAAAGAAGATTTTTAGATTCTTCATCCTGCACGAAGATTACGTTTATGCACCTGAGCATTCCTCGGAAAAAGCCTCCCCACCATTTGAAGAAAGGCTGGAAGCGACGGAAAATCGCAGAGACAAGATAAATCCCGGATCCCGACTTTCTGGCCTGGCGGATATAGTTGTTCCAAAGGTCGTACTTTGTGAATATTACCTTCTTGGGCTTGATGGCCTTTACCATTCTGCGGGCGTTGGAAATGGTGTCCAGCGGAAGGTAGAACACCCAGTCTGCCAGAGAATAGTTCTTCCTCAGTTCATAGCCGCTCGGGGAGAAAAAAGTAAGAAGTATCCTGGTCTGCGGACGGCTGCCCTTGTACCACTCTATAAGCGGGCGTGCCTGCTCGAATTCTCCAACGGAAGAGCAGTGGAACCAGACAACATCATCCGTCACGCCGGCAAAGGTGTTCTCTATAGTCTTGACCAGTCCTTTTCTTCCGTTAAGGAACTTCCGAATCTTTTTGCTGAAAAGGGAGGCCACCCAGATACCCGGGAAAGCCAGCCACATTCCTATACTGTATAAAAAGCTCATTGAATCTGTTGTAACTTTCAAAATTAGTGATTTTTTCCAAATTTCAGTAAATTGCACCCTCAGACAAGAAGCTCCTCAAGAAATGAAAGGCACGTTTCAGACAACAGGCGAATACTGGCAGCTGATGCTCAGGGTTTTCCGCAAACCCGAGAAATGGAGCGTGTTCTGGAAGCAGTTCTGGAAAGAATCCCAAAAACTGATTATCGGCTCACTTCTTCTTGTATTCATCGTTTCCGTAGCGGTTGGAGGTGTTATCTGCCTTCAAACGGCAAATAATCTGGAAAGTCCCTTCATCCCAAAGTATTACGTTGGAGTGATGGCCAGGGAAAGCCTTGTGCTGGAATTCTGTTCAACGATGATTGCCCTGATCCTTGCGGGCAAGATGGGAAGCAACATCGCCTCCGAGATCGGAAGCATGAGGATTACAGAGCAGATAGACGCTATGGAAATTATGGGAGTGAATTCCGCCAATTTCCTCATCCTCCCGAAAATCGTGTCGGCGACTATCTTCAGCCCGCTTCTGATGCTGATGAGCTTTATCATCGGCCTTGCCGGAGGAGGAGTGCTGATTGCCTTGACGGGCATAATTACCCTCGCTCAATACATCGAGGGCCTGCAGTATGCCTTCAACCAGTGGTACATTTTCTACAGTATGATAAAGATGGCCGTGTTCTGCTTCCTTATAACGAGCATCTCCTCATATTATGGCTATTACGCCAAGGGTGGCTCTCTGGGAGTGGGAAAGTCCAGCACCCAGGCAATCGTGGTTAGCAGCATGCTCATACTGATATTCGACCTGATACTCACAAAACTCCTGCTCTAGACGATGATAGAAGTTAAGGGACTATACAAGGAATTCGACGGCAGGCCTGTGCTGGAAGACATCAACATCCAGTTCAGGGATGGAGAGTGTTCCCTCATCATCGGAGCCAGCGGAAGCGGAAAAACCGTATTGCTGAAAAACCTTGTAGGCCTGTACGAGCCGGACAAGGGAGACATTCTCTACGGAGACAAGAACTTTACCAGGATGAAGTTCGAGGAAAGGAAGCTCTTCCGCAAGGAAATGGGAATGCTCTTCCAGGAAAGCGCCCTGTTTGATTTTGCCACAGTGGAGGAAAACATCATGTTCCCGATGGATTTTTTCACGGACTGGAGCCTGGAGCAGAAACAGGACAGGGTAAATTTCTGTCTCAAGAGAGTGAATCTGGAGAACTCCAACAAACTCTATCCGGCCCAGCTTTCCGGAGGTATGCAGAAAAGAGTGGGAATCGCAAGGGCCATCTCCCTGAATCCCAAGTACCTCTTCTGCGACGAGCCGAACTCCGGACTGGATCCGACAACTGCAATCGTCATTGACCGCCTTATCCAGGAAATCACGCAGGAATATCAGATTACCACCGTTGTCAACACGCACGACATGAACTCCGTAATGGAAATCGGAGACCATATAGGTTTCATACACAAGGGGCATCTTCTCTGGGAGGGTTCAAACAAGCAGATAATGGATACAGACTGCCAGCCTCTCAACGACTTCGTCTTCGCCAACAATCTGGCGCGTCAACTCAAGAAAAACCGATAAGATTATTTCAGGTGGAAGCGGATACCGGCCTGGGCCTCGAACTGGAGAGGATGGTCGGTGCGGATGCTAGCAGGAAGGTCTGAATCAAAGTAGTAAGCAACTCCAGGCTCAAGATAGAGACCTACGTTCTTGCCTTTGCCGAAGCGATATTCAAGACCGGTTGCGGCCTTGGCTGAGAACTGCAGACCCTTGACGCTGGAGTCGCTGGTCTTGCCGCTTCCGGCTGCGGACTTCATCTGATAAGTTACCTTCACTCCCTTCTCCACGGCACCTCCGGCCGCTGCGTAGAAATCTACATTGCCTGCCGATCCGAGATTGAAGTACAGGTTAACAGGTATTCCAATATAGTGTACTCCCTGCTTGATATCATAGAACTGCCCGTTGATAAGGCCGTTGTATTTGCTGTGTAGGAAGGAGTAGCTTACGCCAGATCCAACGGTAAGCACATCGTTGACCTTGTAGCTTACGCCGATGGCGAAATTCAGAGGCAAAGCGTATTTGGTCTGTGAAATCTGCTGAACCGACGGAGCCATGGAATAGGTTACATATCCGAACTGGGAAGCTACCGCCTTGATCATGCTGTTGGAAGGACCCTCAACCTTTCCCCTTCCGGAGAAGTTTGAGGAAGCGGAGAAGGCCAGCCTCTTGCCGGACGAAGGTTCCTTGTAGTATTCCTTCATCTGCTTGGCTGTAGCGGATTGTTTTACTCCTGAGGTATTCTTTTGGGTTGCAGATTTCTCTGGAGAAACATTCTTTTCTGAGGTTTGCGGCTTCTGCAGATCGGATTCCTGCTTTTGCTCTTTAACTTCCGGCTGAGGAGTTTCCTGAACCTTCTCTTCAGAAACTTCTTCTTTATCCTCAGCGATTAAGATTGCGGACTCGGCAGGATCAATTGCTGCCTGAGGTGTTTCCTCCCCAGAATACCCTTGCTGGCCGGACACTTTTTGAGTGCCCGAATAAGCCAGCACAGGCATCTGAGCCTCCTTCTCCCTGGTTGGGGACTC
>JAFYZX010000040.1 GCA_017548505.1 Bacteroidales bacterium
CCAGAACATGAGCGTGGAAGAACTGGTTGCCCTGGGCCGCAGCCCATACACGGGATTCTTCGGACGCCTTACGGAAGAAGATAAAAAAGTCGTCGCCGAGTCAATCGGTATGATAGGCATAACTTCCCTCAAAGACAGAATGATTCAGAATCTCAGCGATGGAGAAAGGCAGAAAGTGATGATTGCCAAGGCTATAGCCCAGCAAACTCCGCTAATTTGCCTGGACGAGCCAACCGCCTTCCTGGATTTCCCGTCCAAGATCGAAACCATGCAGCTGCTGAAAAAGCTGGCAAAAGAAAACGGCAAGACCATCTTCCTCTCCACTCACGACCTGGAACTCACCCTCCAGCTCGCAGACCGCATCTGGCTGATGCAGAAAGGAAGCATTACCACGGGAACCCCTGAGGAAGTTGCACAGTGCGGCGCCCTTTCAGAGTTTATCGAAAGAGAAGGAATAACCTTTGACAAAGACCTTTTAAGGGTGAAAATCAGCAGATAGCGCTATTTCTTGTTTTTTGCGCGGGCTTCTTTTAAAATTTCTTGAGCTTCAAACATTTCCTCCATCAGCTCATCTAAACCATTGTTTGAGGTGTCTTTGAGATCCAAAAGCTCTGCCTGTTTGCTGAATTCCCGAATATCCTCTTCACTTAACTTCATAATTTTCACGCAATTATTACGAAGGTCAGTTAAGGCGTTGAGCCAAAGGGCATTGTCAAAAAACAAGGTAGGAAAATCATAGCTCAACAATCCGTCAATAGAAACAAGAAGATTTGTACCATCGCCAAATGTATTTTTCATAACATCGATCACCTGAGTCATGTAAAGGCTGCGGTATTGATAAAAAGAAGCAACATTGTTAATAAAGTTAACATTACCAATGGTACTGAATGTCTCTATATTAGACGAGAAAATATTCTGTGTTATCAAGGAAAAATCCGTACTTGAAATAAGCAAAGCATCTACAAAATTTGTCCTGAGGCTGTCATAAATATCAGGATTCTTTATAATTTCCATTTGAGTCTTAGAGGCTATCCTTAGTGCGGAATCTGCCTGACGGGCCTTCTCTATGGTCTGGTCCATATCGTAGATGATGGTCATAACCAGACCTTTCTTTGCAGCTTCATTCTTTCTGTGCTCCAAGATTGATGATACTCCAAAAGTAAGGATAATCGATATGGTGGTTGCCAGAAGAGAAAGCAAAAACTGTTTCAGAGCAGGTTTATTTTTCATAGACGCAAAATTAAAAGTTATAATAGATGTGGCAATCGCCACGAGCGAAATCCAAAACTGTTTTATACCGGAATTTTTCATAGCTGCAAAGATAAAACTTATTTGATGTTTCCGTCATCGTCTATCAGAAGAACCGTCAGTTCCGCATCCTTTGAAAGAGGAGCGCAGGCATTTTTGCATCGCGATTTAACTTCATTTACAAAGGATTGCAGATTTTGTTGCGGTACAATGTCCCAAAGTTCCCGGGCCAGGGTAATAGTGTGGGCGCTGTTCACGGTTTCATCCGGGCAGCCGGACGACTTAAGCAGCCCGGCGATGAATTCCCGGTCCATTGTGACATTGCTGGAGTGAGTGTCAAGGTTCCCTGCAGCAAGCTTTACGGCCTTGCCGAGCATTATTCCAAGGGTTATCTTCCTGAACCCCAATTCGTACGCAATGGATATCGTATCCCCTATCTTGTTGCCGTACTGGACAAAGCACTGGGCGGGAAGTGTTGGATAATAGTCTTTGAGGAACTTTTCGCTCTTTGCTCCCGAGTTAATCACTACACGGTCTTCTCCGCTGGCCCTGGCCACCTCCATACATTTGCGGATGGAATTGATGAAGCCCTCCTCGGAGAAAGGCTTGATGATGCCGCTGACACCTATTATGCTGATTCCGCCATCGATGCCAAGTCTTGGATTGAATGTCCGGTGAGCAATCTCCTCCCCGCCCGGAACGGAAATAATTACCTTGAATCCCTGATTCGGATACTTCCGCCTTAGATTATCCTCTATCATCTTCCTCGGGGCCTTGTTGATAGCCGCTTCTCCCGGAGGACAGTCAAAACCCGGAAGGGTAATCCTGCCCACACCTTCTCCTCCATCTATCACTATGTCAGTGGAATCCAGAAGCTCAACCCTTGCGTGGATTTCCATCTTGTCGGTAACGTCAGGGTCATCCCCGCTGTCCTTTACAACGTATGCGTGGCCTTTTTCCGTGCAAACAGTATCTACCGGAATGTTTTCTCCGTCGGGGAGCATAAGATTAACGCAAACTGGGGCAGAGCTTTCCAGAAGGTTTTCGGCAGCGGCAAGAGCGGCGGCGGCGGCACAGCTTCCGGTGGTAAGTCCGCTATGCAAAGGATAGAACTCCGGCAAGAGCTTTTCCACCATACGCCTCATACCGTATGGCCCGTCAACGGTTATAAAGTTATCCGGCATTGGTGGGCGCATAATGGCAAAAACCTTTATTCCCTTGCTAAGTGCCGCATCAGCCTTTTCCTTGTAACCTCCGCTTAATCCGCTTTCTTTCAGAAGGATGGCATCGGGATGAATCTTATCTATTTCAATACCTTCATCCTCTCCCTGATGGTAAAAGCAAAGATGGGATTGGTCTATTCCGAATTTCTCAGCAAGGCTGACAGAAGACTCCCGGTCCAGAATGCGGTGGAAGATTTCCGTTCCTTTCAGATCCTGGAGCTTTGGAATGGACTGCACTCCGGCTGTGGAGAGCAGACGCTTCGTGCCTTTTATTTTATGTACGGCATCCGGAAAATCCTTGCACCAGATGATGCGGCTGTCTCTTTCCGGATATATACGCTCGAACCTTATGACAGGAATTCCCAATTTGGAAATATTGGAATGAAGCTCACTGGCAAATGGGTGGGCGGCATCCACTATAAGCCTGATCTGATGCTCTTTGCAAAACTCTTCCATCAGGGTTATGTCCATTGCCCCGCTGACGGTTTTCCCGTGAAGGAGCTCCAGTTGCTGCTCACCGTCCCGGGTGGAATACCAGAAAAGGGAACCGGATTCCTCAAGTTCCTTGGCAGCCTTACGGCCCTCAGTCGTTCCACCGAAAACAAGAATCATCCCCTGGCTTTACGGAAAAGATGGGTAAAGTGCTTGGAATAGAGTTCAGACAGGCCCTTGCGGTTATCAATGGACTCGCCCACAACCAGCATAGTGGTAAGTGTCAGATGGTTGTCCTTGACAATCTTTGCAAGGTCCCCCAGTACTCCGCGATATATCTTCTGGTCCGGCCAGGTCAAATGATAGCAGGCCGCAACGGGCGTATCCTCAGGGTATTCCATTAGAAGTTCCTTCTGAACGTCATCCACAATGGCTGCTGATAGGAAAATGCACATAGTGGAATTGCTACGCGCCAAAAGATGGAGCTTTTCCTTTTCGGGCATCGGAGTACGGCCCTCTCCCCTTGTCAGGATTATTGTCTGGCATTTCTCCGGAATCGTGAACTGGCTCCTGAGCTCCGCTGCCGCGGCAAGGAAGGAAGAGATTCCCGGAGTTATATGATATCTCATCTTATGCTTGTCGAAGAAAGCCATCTGCTCCTGGATTGCCCCGAAAATGCATGGATCTCCGGTATGGAGCCTTACTATGAACTTGCCCTTGTCGTAGAACTCCTTCATAAGAGCGCATTGCTGCTCAAGATCCATATCGGCAGAAGACACAACGGTTGCTCCCAGTTTGGCGCAAAGCGTAAGTTCCTTTGGCACAAGACTTCCGGCATAGAGGATCAGGTCTGCTCTCTGGAGCATCTTCCTTCCCCTGACGCTTACAAGGTCAGGATCTCCAGGTCCGGCTCCAACAATCTCTATATGAGAGTGGCGGACATAATTGACATCCACTGCCGCTGCAACAGTCCAGTTGCTCCCCTTCTGCTTTTGTAGAAGAAGTTCCGGATTTCCGGAAGACAGGATAGCCGAGGCTTCGGAAACAGATGGAGTCCCAATACATTTTTCTACGACATTACTTGGAGTAGGAACTTCTACTCCGGAGAGTTCTTCTGCAGTATAGAACTTTGTGTCAAACTCTTTCTCAAGCTGTTTTACAACAGGCTCGTCTTTCTTGATTTCTGCAGATGATATGCCGGCGATGGCCTCTTTACAAATTCCCTTATCACGGAGGCAGTTAAAGATTTCTTCAATCACCTTTTCAGCCGGAGCGGCCTGGCGGGCAAGGCCGATTCCAAGATGAATGCACCTCGGAGTCCACTGGATGTTCGGAATCTCAACCTTTCTCCTTCTCGGCGAGACGGTTAGCAGCAGACTGAACTTTTTCAGGTCAATGTCTTCAAACCTGTAGAAGAAACTGATGTTGCCTGCCGGATTCTCTTCCATCCATTTCGTTCCCTTGTCTTCAATTTCAAGAAGAATGGCAACCGGCTTCCCTTCCGCGTAAAGGAATATCTGGCGGTTCAGGTCATCAGATTCCTGAGCCCAACCAAATCTCCGAGCCATAAGATCAAGTGCCCAAAGCCCGTTTCCGTCTGTCTGCGTGGTGATTACAGGATGCGCCCCTAATTCCAGTGCCAGTTTTGAGGCAATCTCATTTGCCCCGCCAACATGGCCGGAAAGAACGGAAACCACTTCCTTTCCATAGCTGTCCACACAAAGGACGGCAGGATCGAGATGCTTGTCCTTTAGCAGCGAAGCTATCGTCCTTACGCAAATCCCGACAGCTCCAACAAATACAAAGCAGTCTGTATCGTTCCACATTGCAAGCACCTGCGTTCTGCGGACAATTTCGCAACCAAGACACTCGGCAACCTTTTGCGCCGTCTGCCGTCCCTGTTCAGATATCAATACAACTGCCGTTTTCATTTCACTGCTTTAAGTATATCTATTGGATTGTTATTGTCAAGCTCTATGTGTACAGGCTCTTCCAGCCTCATTCCCAGGGAATTCGCTATCCGGATAAAATCATCCCTGCTCCCGGCGGCTACAAGGTTGGAAGTGACGCTGTTGAATACTATGCAGCCCCCTGGGGTAAGATGAGAGTAAACCTTCCGCAGAATTTCTTCCAGATGGCCTCCGTGCCCGCCGATGAAGGCGGCGTCACAGGTTTCATCTGTTTCCGCCTCGAGGAAATCCCCTATCTGATACTCGATGCCCGGAGCGGAGAACTTTCTGGAGTTACTTTCCATCAGGTCTTTGCCTTCAGGACGGATTTCAAAGGCCCTGATGTCCAGATGCGGGAATGCCAGCCTTGCCTCAATGCTTACGCTCCCGGTGCAGAAGCCTATATCCCAGAAAGTCTTCCTATTATAAAGATCCAGAGCCTGCAGGGTCAGAAGCCTTATCGGCATCTTGGTAATCATCTTCTGCCTTCCGTCCAGAAGATCGAACTCGCTTTCAGGAATGCCGAACCTTCTCTCAGGATGTTCATTTTCTATCGTTAGAATCAGGCAGTTCGGATTGGAAAAACTACCTTTTGAGGCCTCTTCTATACTCAGCGATGATATCCGCTCTCTTTCAGGATTTTCAAGATGCTCGCCGATATGCATACTGTAAAAAGTGAATCCGTAGTCCTTCATCCTGCGGGCAATCTCGTCCGGAGTCTTCTGGCGGTCAGTCAGAACGCCTATCTTTCCCCTGTGCTCGATAAGGGCATTGTCAAACTCTTTCCACGGTCTTCCTGTAAGGGAGACTATGTGCATATCGTGATATGGCATCAGAAGCTTGCGGGAGAGAATCTGAAGGGAATTGAAGTACGGGAATACCTTCATAGGAACCTCCGGCATCACCCTTTGCAGAGTGGATGCAAAGCCAAAGAACAGCGGATCGCCCGAGGCAAAGACTATTATATGACAGTCTTCCATGCGGTACTTCTCGTAAACATCATCAAGCGGAACGGTTATGTCTATCCAGATACTGTCTTCAGGGAGAAGGTTTCCCACTATCTGATGATGCCGCTTCCCTCCGGAAAAGACTCTACCGCAGGAGATTACATCCAGAGCCTCCCTGCAGAAGGAAGGCTGCGGGTTGTCGCTCATTCCTATAACGGTGAAAGCAAGAGCCATCAGAGATCCCTCCCAGGATTAAGGTTAGTGGCATCGTCGAATGTCAGAATAGCATTGCAGAGTGTTGCGGCAAGGTTGCTCCCACCCTTTCTGCCCTTGACGATAATCTTTGGTATATCCCTGAAAGGAAGCAGCATGTGCTTGGATTCCTCCACGTGGACAAAGCCTACAGGTGCTGCAACAATGCCTGCCGGATGAGCCTTGCCCTGACGGATAAGGGAGCAGAGTTCCATAAGAGCGGTCGGAGCGTTTCCGAAGGCGAACAGCGCATCCGGATGTTCCTCCACTGCCAGGCGTATCCCTGCCTGAGCCCTTGTAATATTCTCTTGAGATGTCATTTGGGCGACTCTCGGATCCATCAGGTAGCACTTGGCCTCGATACCCAGCCTTGAGAGCGCTCCCTTGCGGATTCCGGTTGCTGCCATAGTAACGTCGGTGACAATTGTCTTGAGTTCTCCATTTGCCACCTTTTCATAAATCCTTTCCACTGCATTATCATCGGTGTAGAGAATCTTCTCCATCTCAAAGTCCGCAGTTGTATGTATCGCGTGAAGCAGTGCCCACTTGTGCCCGAGGGAATAGTCATTTCTCTGAAGTTCAGAAGCGATGGTCCGGAAACTCTCGTTCATTATGTCCTGACCGATCTTCCTTCCGCTCTCCTTAGTTTCAGAGTAATAGCCTCTTGGAGTAATCATCTTTCCACCATCAAGATATGTCCTGGAATTGCCGATTATCAGCACCGTGAACATATCCACTTCTTCAGGGTCAAGCTGGGAAAGCGTTGTAGTCCATACCCTTTCATCATCCCTTCCGGCCTGATGCACACATCCGACCGGAGTGTCGGCGCTTCTTCCTTCCTCCAGGAATAACTCCACAAGGCGGTAAAGCTGCCAGTATCTTCCGTGGCTCTTCGGATTATATACAGCAGTGATGAAGTCTGCAGAAGCGGCCGCCCTGATTCTCTTTTCTATCAGAGCCCAGGGAGTCATAAGGTCAGAAAGGGAAATAAGGCAGAGGTCGTGACCGATGGGAGCTCCAAGCAGGGAGGCGGCTTTCTGGAAGGCGCTTATTCCCGGCAGAGTCTCAATCTCCACATCCGATCCGCTGACAGTCTTCATCTGATACAGCAGTGGCGCCATTCCGTAAATACCTGAATCTCCGCTGGATATAACGCAGACATCCTTGCCGGAAAGGGCAAGTTCCATTGCCTGAGAGGCGCGGTCCCTCTCCTGCCGCATGCCGGTATCTATGCACTCGGCACCGGGCTTCAGATATTTTTCGACGAACCGGAAATAGTATTTGTAGCCGACAACTGCATCAGCCTTGGAAACGGCTTCTATGACTGAAGGAGTAATATCTTTTTCAGACCCGGGACCAATGCCCGCAACTATAATCTTTCCCATATCTTCTGCAATTTAAGTATTATTTTTTGAAGAGCAGTCTATTATATCCTGAAGCCCTCGCTTCGCTCGTCCCGACCTGCCTGAAGGCAGGCCACCCATTCATGTGGCCATGGGCGGCCACAGGCTCACGGATATAAAGACTGCTCTTCCTCAGTCAAAAATTATCCTCAGGCCGGCGGTAATCATACGGCCCGGAGAAAAGAGCGCATACTTCCTCAGCGATGAATCAGGCCGGCTGTCCTTGCGGTCGAAAATGTTGTCTATACCAAAGCTCGGCTCTATCAGGAGCTTTTCGCTGAGCCTGAATTTATGGGTGGTGTTGATGTTCCATACCCCGTAGCCAGGAGCGTTCTCGTAACCAGGATAATATGTCTTGCTCTGCAGCCTTGCGCTCAGGCGGATATTCAAGTCATAAATTCCCCAGCCGTGATGCCAGTCTGAAGAAAGTGTCAGGGTGTTGCGCACGGAGCGCTCCAGGACAGACCACTCCTCGCCGCTCTTGGTCCTTGCGTAGTTCCACGCCCAGTTAAGGCCAAACTCCAGGTCTCTGGCAGCTATGGCGCTGATATTAAGGTTAAGACCCTGTACCCTACCCTTGTCGCTATTGGAGTACAGAGCGTATTTTTCGAGTTTGGCGGCCTGTTCCTCAGTCATTTCCGGGAACATCGCCATCAGTTTTGCACGCATCGCATCATCTACCGCGATGTTTTTCTTTATGATCATTCCATCCACATAGTTCAAGAAACCGGTAGCCGAAACGGTGAGAAAGTCCGTGTGATATTCTGCATTGAGGGAGAAATAGTCAGAAGTTTCCGGTTTGAGATCCGTAGAACCGATGGAAATCTGGGGTTTGCCCCTGTAGAGACTGAAATAGTTATAGTGGAGTTCATCCAGGCCAGGAGTGCGGAATCCGCGGCTGTAGGTAGCCCTGAAACGGAAATCTCCAGGAGAATACATCAGCGCGGCCTTAGGAGAGAAATTGCTTCCGAAATCCTGGTGGGACGTAAGTCTTGCTCCGGCAGTCAGGCTCAGGCCCTTGACAATTGTCATCTCGTGCTGGAGATAGGCGGCGAATGTGTTTGCGCCGTTGTCTATGTTTCCGCTGGAAGACTCCAGTTCATCTCTGCGAAAGTCTATTCCGGCAATGGATGTGCTGGTTGGAGTCAGGTGCATGATTCCCTGAAGGTTACCGGAATAAGCCTGCTGTTTCTTTGAACGGGTGTAATCCCCTTTTTCGTATGTCTTGCCGTCTACCTGATACTCTCTGCCGTAGCGGTAGCGGTCTGCATCCAGATTCAGCTGGATTGAATAGTTCCTGTTGAACTTGTAGATTCCTCCTGCACTAGCCTTTACTCCGCGATATCGCATCTCGTAATCAGTGCCACCGCTTACGTCTTCCCTGGTGCGCGGACGGGAGGTAATCTTGTCGTAATAATCGAATCCGGCGTTCATAGCCAGGCTCTTTGAAGCTTTTAAAGACAGCCTCTCGGAGAAATTGTCGGCTCTGTATCCGGAGAATAGCGGGGCTATCGTCTTCTGTAGAACTGTCTCCCCGTCTTTTGTCACTTCTTCATACCCGTTGTTGGAGAAGCTGTCTGCCCTGCTGTGGGAGAAGGAGGTGGCAGAGTTCACTCCCCCTTTTCCCACATTCAGGCTGGCAGACTGGACAAACCGGCCCTTTCCCGAGGCAGAGGTTTGGGAACGGGCGCTTATTAAGTCCGTGGTGCGGTCATCGGTGATGATGTTTATTACACCACCGATAGCATCTGATCCGTAAAGGGATGAGGCGGCGCCGTCTAGAACCTCGATTCTCTTGACCCTGGAGAGGTCAATACGGTCGAGATCCACATTGCCGGCCATGTCGCCGATTATCCTCCTCCCGTTTACGAGTATAAGGGCATACTTGTTTCCCAATCCGTTAAGCCTCAAGAAGTTTCCCATAGAGGACGGAGTCATCTGGATTTGCGGAAGCATCTTTATCAGAGCGTCCTGCAGACTGGTGATTCCCTGCTCCCTGATTTGGGCTGCGGAAAGCACCCTCACCGGAGAAGCCGTGCTTTTCAGCCTCTGGTGATGGCCGCTTCCCGTTACCACAATCGGATTCAGCTTGCTGGCCTTTGTTGTGTCAGAAGCAGTATGTATCTGGCCGTGGGCTGCTGCCGAGCAAAACAGAAAAAAGGTAAACAGTGTTGCCCTTATGTTCATAGATAACGTTAAATATTATTCAGGATCCTTTGAGTGATAGTAATCCAGCGGCTCGCCGTTGATAGCTGCGGTTGTATGGTTCATCCATACCTGGCGTACTGTAGGGAGCTCGAGCAGACCCTTCACGATCTGGGTGTTGTTGTTGCAGGTGTAGCCGTTGGCTGCAAAGTAGCACTTCCAGCTGGTATCCTCAACCTCGCCTTCCTCGTTAGGCTCGCCGTTCTCGTTGTCGTCACCGGCCATGTCGTTGTGGGCGTGGTCACCGGCGATAGACATCAGGGCCGTGCAGTAAACTGTACCGGAAGTGATGCCGGCTGCCTGCATTCTTGCCAGAACATTGGTCTTGAAGTTCTCAGGCATATCAACAGTACCTACAAAGTAGTTAGGGCTGTAGGTCTGGAGAGCTTCCTCAAGCTGAGTGTAACGGACATTTGCCTTGTAGGTGTCGTATGAGTCTGGGTTACCATGGCCCATGAAAGCGACAACTGCGCTTGCAGCCTTGTCCTTGTAAATGTTGTTAAGAGCAGTGGCAACTGCTTTAACGTCAGTTTCTGCATCCTGAAGCAGCGGAACGCCCAGCTTCAGCTTAACTCTTGAAAGATAACTGTCGTCGAGGTCTCCGTTGGAGTTGTTTGCAAAGTCCTTGATGTAGTTGATAACGCGGGTGTACTCCTCGCCAGGGATAACCTGAAGGCTCTGGATAACAATCTCGGAGTACTTTACACCGTCCTGCGCAAAGGCTGTCAGCCAGAAAGGAGGAGCGTAGAAGTTCCTTGGAGCAACGTTCTCTCCGGCAGCTGCACGGTTGATGCAGATAGCGGATGAGAATGAAAGGAATACGTCATAGCTTGGGAAAGCGCTCTTGTAAGCGGCAACTGTAGCGTCAAATGCATCGTAAGCCTGCTGCCAGGTACTTCCGAAAGCAACAAGGAGAATAACCTTGTCGTGAGCCTTCTGGCTCTTTACAGTGTTGTTAACGGCCTTCTGGTAGGCATCGTAGTTCGATTCCGGATTATCGTCCTTTGAACAGGAAGACAAGCCGAACAGCATGGCCAAAGCCATTACTGACAAAAGAATTTTAGTTTTCATCTTCGTTGAAAGTTTGTTGTGTTCGTATTCTGTTAATCGTTTTTCTTCCGTTGGTAAATGTCAGCACCACCCCCGCATAGAACGTTCTTCCGGGAGATGTGGTTCCCAGATGCAGACCGTGAGGAGTGCGGTCAACATAGTCGAATATGTTGTCTATTCCTGCCTGGATGCTGATCTTCAGGTTTCTTATGCTTGTGAAATCGTGAGTTGTGGAAAGTCTCCAAAGCTGGTAGGCCTTGCCGTCTCCGTCTGTCTGGTAATAGCGCTTGGATGAAGCCCTTCCGTAAAGGCCGGCGCCAAATAGGTAATCCTTGGTGAAATTATGTGTCCACAGCAGGGAGAAACTTCCCTTGTGATGAGCCACGCCGTCTATCTTCACCATTTTGAGCTTCTCGTGGTCAGAGTCATACTGGTCTGCCTCGGTATCTATGTAACTGTAGCCCGCATTGAGCAGGAACTCTCCGATTTTCCATCGCAGAGAAACATCTCCTCCGTAAGTCTTGGCCTTGTCCATATTCTGGTACTGGCGGGTTTTGACTGGGTCAAACCTCGCGATAAGGTC
Organism: Bacteroidales bacterium; assembly: GCA_017548505.1. Lineage (GTDB taxonomy): Bacteria > Bacteroidota > Bacteroidia > Bacteroidales > UBA932 > Egerieousia. The sequence goes on from JAFYZX010000040.1 coordinate 11,293, forward strand.
TGCAGGAGCCTCGTATATAGGGATGGTTACAAGCGTAATCATGTTGTCCAGCTTGTTGTAGTGTCCGCCGATTGTCAGCACCATGCCACCTGCGGAGTACTCGGCGCTCGCGGAAAAATAGTTGCTGGACTGGGGCTTGAGGTTCTTGTTCCCCAGATACAGGTAAGTCCCAGTCATCTGCTTGACATACATGTAATAAAGTTCCTTAGGCACCGGAGTCTTGAATCCCTGGCTCCAGGAAGCCCTGAGCCTAATATCCTTCTGAGGTGCCCACATGATTGAAAGCTTGGGAGTGGCCTTGAAACCGAACTGGTGGTTCTGCGTGGCTCTGAGGCCGGCGGTAATGTTGAAGTTCTTTACAGGATTGAATTCGTCCTGAACGTAAACGGCTGCTGTCCAGTCGTCTGCAGTCTTGCCTTCAACTCTGTTCGGAGCTTTCAAATAATCGTAGCGGAATTCGGCTCCCCCGCTTAACCTGTTGGCGTAAGGCAGAGAAAACACCCCTTTGGCAGAGAGCAGGGTACGCTGCTGGTCGCTCTGGAGAGCCTCCTGTCCCGCTAGATAAGGATAATATGGATAGTATTTTGTCCCTTCACTCTTTTCATAATCCTCAACAAGTGTCTCCGATGTGAAGTGGTAATAATATGCGTGGCGGTTCCAGTCCGCGTCAAAACTGATGTAGTCATTTCCCTTAAGCCCCCATTTTCCTCCGATGGAAGCGGAAGCGTCCTGATATGCAAGGTCGTATGTAGTCACGTCATAGTGAGGATACTTGCCGGAAGGGCGGAATATCCTCTTCCCGTAGATGCTTCCCTGGGCATAATATTCGCCGATGCGGCCTCCGTCATACACCAGCCGCTCGGCCACCTGCCAGTTTGTAAAGCGGTTGCGTGTCTTGTTACGGGAATCCGTAATAGGATCTTCAACCGCAGTGGTATGCTCCACAGATGTATTCTGCCATCCGTCCGTATGCTGAAGCTGGAAGTTGGTGTAGCTGTTCCACCTTCCGCTGCGGATTCCGATTCCGTTATGCTGGCGGATATCCCCATAACTGCCCACACGGGTGGAATTCTCCAGGAAGAGGCCGTCGTCGTGCTTGCGGGTGATTATGTTGATTACTCCGGCAATTGCGTCACTTCCGTAAAGGGCAGAAGAAGCGCCCTTTACAATCTCTATCTTCTCTATGTTCTGAGGGTCTATCAGCTGGAGCTCGTTGTCTCCTCCCTGGTCTCCGTTCAGGCGCTTTCCATCCACCAGAATCAGGATGTAGGAGTTTCCAAGACCGTTCATCTGAATATGGCTTCCCATATCGTCCTCGTTGAAGTCGAAACTTACCGCCAACTGGGAGAGGATGTCCTGGAGGCTGCTTCCGGAATAGTTCTTAAGCTGGCTTCTGGTTATGACTTCCGTCTGTACGGGAGCATCCTTCAGGACGTGGAGAGTACCTGTACCGGTAACCACAATTTCCTGAAGATCATACTTCTTCAGCGTATCCTGAGCCATAGCGCCCTGCCAAACGCAAACGGCCAGGGCCAAAAGGCCTGACATCAATAATCTTTTCATTATGCAATATTTTCGCTGATCGCCGAGGCTCTTCTTCCTGAGAGGCGGCCACTCGAAACGAGGCAGGCAGGTCTTCTGACTCTTCCCATCTGTTACACCTTCCCGGAGTTTCCCAGTGGCATTAAAGTAACAGACACAAGACGGGAAATACAGCTGCAGGTACAGTTCCGGCCTTTCACCGGATTCCCTTTCACCAGAGCGAAAACCACTCCGGTTACCTGAATCACCGCAAAAGTAACAACAATGTTTCATATAAGCAAGTCCCGGAGTAAATACCGTTTGGAATTGTTAAAAACATTCTGCGTAACTTTGTGCGCATGAGCGCACATGAGAGAATAATTCCTCAGTTTCTGATAGCTGCCCCGTCGTCCGGGAGCGGTAAGACTACCGTATGCGTTGGGCTTATGGAGACTCTTGCGCAAAAGGGCCTGAAGGTGCAGCCTTTCAAGTGCGGACCTGACTACATAGACACCAAGTTCCACGAAAAGGCCTGCGGAAGACCGTCTGTCAATCTGGACAGTTTCTTTGCCTGCAAAGAGCATTTAAGGCAGATTTACAGGAGGTTCTCCGATGGGGCGGATGTCTGTGCCGTGGAAGGAATGATGGGCCTTTTTGACGGCTATCAGAGAGCCAAAGGCTCGGCCGGGGAAATAGCCGCAATTCTTGGAATTCCTGTGGTTCTGGTCGTGGATGCCAAAAGCACTGCCTACTCCATCGCCCCTCTTCTGAAGGGATTCAAGGAGTTCTCATCTGACGTAAACATTATCGGAGTGATATTCAACAAGGTAGGATCTCAGAAGCATCGCCGGATGCTGGAGGAAGTCTGTGCGGATTGCGCCCTGGAAGCATTCGGGTTCATACCAAAGAAAAAGGAGGCGGAGAACCAGTCAAGATATCTTGGCCTGGACTTCTCCCGGATGGACACATCTTCCGCAGCCAGCATTGTCGCAGAGAATATAGACATTGAAAAGCTTCTGGACGCTGCCCTCAAGAACTCTCCCGATTTAACGGAGTTTCCAGAAGACCATTCCATAACTTCCAGCCGCAAGGTGCTGGTAGCCAGAAACAGCGAGTCCTTCTCCTTTATCTATCACGAGCATCTGGCGGGATGGAAAAACGCGGAGTTCTTTGATCCGGAAAATGATATTGAGATTCCTCGGGACACAGATTTTCTTTACCTTCCTGGAGGCTATCCGGAAAAGCATCTCAAGGAACTGTCTGCCAAGACAATGCAATCTATCAGAAAGTATGCTGAAGCCGGAGGGAGAATCCTTGCCGAGTGCGGCGGCATGATGTACCTGTGCCAAAGCATTCTCGCCGATGATGGAGAATACCAAATGTGCGGAGTCCTGCCATACAGGATTACAGCCAGAAAAGAAGACAGGAAACTGCATCTCGGTTATCGCTCTTTCAGTTATAATGGACTGGAATTCAAGGGGCACGAATTTCACTACACAAAGTTCCTGGATCCGAGGCCTGGAAGCATCGCAGATGTTTATGACGCAAGGGGCGGCAGGACGGACACCCCTATTATTCGAATAGGCAACACCATAGCATCCTACACTCACCTCTACTGGGGCGGGGAAGATATATTCAAGTTATTCTGAATCAGCATGAAAGAGATATACACAAAGACGGGAGACAAGGGCATGACCTCACTGAAAGGAGGCGTGAGGGTTCCGAAGGACGATATCCGTATAGAAACCAACGGAATGATAGACCTTCTGAACTCCAATCTCGGGCTTGTAAGGGCTGCAACCGTGGACAATGCGGAGAAGGAATTCATCCTTTCCGTCCAGAAGGAACTTATGATAATAATGAGCCACGTGGCAACTCCTCAAGGAGTTGATAACCAGAAGGAACTCCACTGCTCTGCCCTTACACGGAAGATGGAGGAGCAAATAGATTCCCTGCCTCATCCGGAAGGATTTGTAATTCCGGGAGCGAATCTTCTTTCATCTCAAATCCACATTGCAAGGAGCACCGCCAGAACGGTTGAAAGACGGCTATGGACCCTTGAAAAGAAATACGGAGTAAAGGAAGAGATATTGATATTTTTCAACCGCCTCAGCGATTATCTGTTTACCCTGGCAGAAAAGTATTCGAAATGAAAAGGAAGCTTCATAACCTGATGCTTGCCGGAACCGGCAGCGACGTTGGCAAGAGCATAATAGCCACCGCGTTATGCCGCATTTTCCTTCAGGACGGATACACTCCGGCCCCGTTCAAGGCCCAGAATATGGCCCTGAATTCCTTTGCCACAAAGGATGGACTTGAAATCGGACGTGCCCAGGCCGTTCAAGCCGAGGCAGCAGGCCTGGAATGCCATACGGATATGAATCCTCTGCTTCTCAAGCCCCAGAGCGACCACACTTCACAAGTTGTCCTCAATGGAAAACCAATAGGAAGCAGCAGTGCCTACGACTATTTCCGCAAGGAAGGAAAGGAGGAACTGAGAGTAGCTGTATGCCAAGCATTTGACCGTCTGTCAGCAAGGTACGATCCTATCGTTATGGAAGGAGCGGGCAGCGTCTCGGAACTTAATCTCGTGGAAAGCGATATCGTCAACCTGCCAATGGCCAAATATGCCAACGCTGATGTTTTCCTTGTCGCCGACATAGACCGGGGCGGAGTTTTCGCCTCCGTCTACGGTAGCATCGCACTCCAGAAACCGGAATATAAAAGCCTTATCAAGGGCATAATAATCAACAAGTTCAGGGGAGACCTCAGACTGTTCGACCAGGGAAAGAAGATTCTGGAAGATATATGCAAGGTTCCGGTCCTGGGAGTAATCCCCTACTACAAGGATATATACATAGAGGAAGAAGACAGCGTGGACCTTGCCCGCAAATCCTTCTCGATGGAAAAAGGCAAGATAAATGTTGCCGTTGTGCTGCTAAGGCACATATCCAACTTCACCGATTTCAACTGCCTGGAAAGGGATCCGAGGGTCCATCTCTACTACACTTCCAATACGGAAGACATAAAAAAGAGCGACATTATCATTATCCCGGGAACAAAGTCCACCATCGATGACCTTTACGAGCTCCGCAGAAACGGATGCGCACAGGCAATCATCTCCGCACACCGCAGCGGAGCCACTGTCATGGGTATCTGCGGCGGATACCAGATGATGGGAACCCAGATTCTGGATCCTGATCATATTGAGGGGAATACGCCAATGCTGCCGGGCCTTGGGCTTCTTCCCGTAGTAACCACAATGACCGCGGAAAAGACTACCCGCCAGACAACATTCCACCTTGCGGGAAGTACAGAACAAATGAAAGGCTACGAGATTCACATGGGAGAAACCACTCCTGCTGATGGATATGAAATCCAGCCACTTGCTATCCTTGACAACGGAAAGGCCGAGGGTTGTATAGTAGACAACAAGACTATGGGCTGTTATCTCCACGGCATACTGGACAATCCTGAGTTCATAGATTTCCTTCTCTCGCCTTTCAAGGAAAAGACGCAAGCCAAAACCCAGGCAGAAGACTACACGGCCTTCAAGCAAAGGCAGTATGACCTGCTTGCGGACCACGTACGCAAGCATATAGATATGAACCTTTTATACAAAATTCTGAACAATGATTGAAGGACACGGAGACGACATATACAAGTACGGCAACATTAAGCTCAACTTCTCTTCCAACATCTACCCGAGAGCGGATATTACCCCTGTTATCGAGTATCTGAAAGAGCGTCTGGATTCTATCCGCAGTTATCCTGAGCCAAGCGCCGCTTCACTGGAAAAAGCCATTGCGGCAAAACTGGGCATCGGTGAGGAAAATGTGCTTGTCACCGCCGGAGCAACAGAGGCAATCTATCTTATTGCTCAGACCTTTCGCTCCTGGCAGACATTCAGTGTAAAATATCCCGCCTTCAGCGAATATGAAGATGCCTGCCGCCTGTATATGTACAGGGAAGACACTTTCGGAAACCTTATGTGGGTGTGCAATCCCTGCAATCCTACCGGAGAAGTATTCCCGAGAAGCTACATAGAAGACCTCCTGCAAAAGCACCGCTATGTTATTGTGGACCAGTCCTATGAAGACTATTCCCAGGAGAAGGTGATGAGCCCTTCGGAAGCGATCCGCATCCCTAACCTTATACAGATTCACTCGATGACCAAGAAATATGCTGTGCCTGGTCTTAGAATAGGATACATAACCGCAAACGTTGCCGTAACCAGGCTTCTCAGGCAGAGCATACGTCCATGGTCCATAAATTCTTTGGCTTTGGAAGCCGCTAAATATCTGCTGGAAAGCAACTTCAGCGCAGTTCCGGATATGGCGGCATATCTGAGAACAACCCAGAGGCTGAGATTCGCCCTGGCACAGATGGAAGGTCTGGAAACAAAGCCGACCAAGACCAACTTTGTCCTCTGCCGCCTCAAAAACGGCAAGGCTTCCGACCTGAAGGAATTCCTGGCAAGGGAAAAGGGCATCCTCATCCGCGATGCCTCAAATTTCCGCGGCCTATATGAAGGACATTTCAGGGTAGCATCTTCCACCGATGAAGACAACGCCCTGCTGATTGATGGCATAAAAGAATTCCTGGCCCGATGAACATCCTTCTCCTATACGCATTGCCGATAATCATTGGATGGTGTCTGGATCTTCTGCTCGGAGATCCGGCCTGGATCCCTCATCCGGTAGTGCTTATGGGCAAGGCTATAGCCTTTTTCGAGAAGAAGCTGAACAAGGGAAAACACAGGGTTCTTAAAGGTGCCCTAACCTCAGTATTCCTAATCTCTGCGACCATAGTAATCTTCATTTTGCTTATACATTACACTGATAAGCTTCCGCTTATCTACGCAATCTTAATACGCAGTGTCTTTGTTTTCTTCTTCCTGGCGGGAACTACCTTAATAAGGGAAGTAAGGAACGTTTTCAAGGCTGTTGACCGCTCCCTGGATGAGGGAAGGAAGCAGGTGGCGAGAATCGTCGGAAGGGAAACTTCGGAACTTTCCGCCCAGGAAATAAGGACGGCCGCGCTGGAAACCCTGGCGGAAAACCTGAGCGACGGAGTGATTGCTCCCCTTTTCTGGCTGATAGTTGGAGGCATTCCCGGAATGGCCGCATACAAGATGATAAACACCCTGGATTCGATGATCGGCTACAGGACGGAGAGATACAGGGACTTTGGAAGAATTGCCGCAAAAACGGACGATTTTGCAAACTGGATTCCCGCCCGCCTGACAGCCTTCCTGATGGTTATCGCCAGCGGAAAGCTGAAGACTTTCAAATTTGTCAGAAAGTACGCCAGGAATCATGCCAGCCCCAACAGCGGCTATCCGGAATCTGCCCTTGCAGGCATTCTGGACGTACAGTTCGGAGGGCCTCACACATATTTCGGAGAAGTGATAGACAAGCCATTCATCGGCAGCAATCCTAGACCGCTCACCACCGGGGATGCGGTCAAAGCCATAAGGATAAACAGGATTTCTGAAGTGATTATGATAATACTCACGGTTGGCATTGGAACAGCAGCAAGATACTTATGAAAAAGATTATACTTATAACAGGAGGAGAAAGATCCGGGAAAAGCAGCTATGCGGAGAGCCTTGCCCTAAGCATAAGCCCCAATCCGGTTTACATAGCAACCGCCCATATCTGGGACGAGGAGTTCCGCCACAGGGTGCAGCTACACAAGGAAAGAAGAGGCCCGCAGTGGACCAGCATTGAGGAAGAAATCAACCTCTCCGGCTGCAAGATTGAAGGAAGGTGTGCAGTTATTGACTGCGTAACCCTCTGGCTGACAAACCTTATCCAGCCGCATATTTCAAAAGGCGGAAACTTTGACGTTAAGGCAGTTCTGGAAAACGCAAAGCGCCAGTTTGACGAGTTCACCTCTCAAGATGCTACATTCATATTCGTCACCAACGAAATCGGGAGCGGCGGAGTCAGCCCTAATCCTATGCAGAGAAGGTTTACGGACCTTCAGGGATGGATGAACCAGTACATCGCTGAGAAAGCGAATGAAGTGTTTCTTATGGTATCAGGTATTCCGGTTAAAATCAAATGATTATGATCGCGGAGTTTGACATTCAAAAGCCGGACGGCAAGATAAGGCAGGCCTCTCAGGACAAGATAGACAATCTCAACAAGCCAAAAGGCTCGCTCGGGGCTCTGGAGGAAATTGCCCTCCAGATTTGCCTGGTGCAGCAGACGCTTTCTCCAAAACTGAAGCATCCGTGCCACCTGCTTCTGGGCGGAGACCACGGAATAGAAAAGGAAGGTGTCAGCAAGTCACCGAGAGAAGTTACCTGGCAGCAGATGATTAACTTCACACGCGGCGGCGGTGGCGTGAACATGTTCTGCCGCCAGCACGGTTTTGACCTTAAACTGATTGACTGCGGAGTGGACTATGATCTTTCATCCTACTCGGCGATAAGGGATTGCAAGATTGACTTCGGAACCTCAAACTTCCTGTATGGGCCGGCAATGACCGAGGTTCAGTATCTTGAGGCTCTGGAAAACGGAAGGGCTCTGGCTGACGAATGCATAGACGAAGGATGCAACATTCTCTCGATTGGGGAAATGGGCATTGCCAACACATCGCCGAGCAGCATCTGGATGAGCCTTATGGGAGACATTCCTCTGGACGAGTGCATCGGTGCCGGCAGCGGCCTGGATTCCAAAGGAATAGAGCATAAGAAACAGGTCCTGGCCCAGGCCGTGGAAAACTTCCTGAAAGAATACCCGGAACCAACCATAGAAGAGATTATTACATACTTCGGCGGTTTCGAGATGGTAACAGCCATCGGAGCAATGCTCCAGGCAGCTTCCAGAGGAGCCATAATCCTTGTGGACGGTTTCATAATGAGCGCCTGCGCCTTTGCCGCCACAAGGCTTTATCCGGAAAGCCGGGACTATATGATATTCTGCCACTGCGGAGACGAAGCCGGACACCGCAAGATGCTTGAACTACTGGATGCAAAGCCTCTTCTAAGCCTCGGCCTGAGGCTTGGGGAAGGAACCGGAGCGCTTTGCGCCTACCCTATCATTGAATCTTCCGTGAGGATGATAAACGAAATGAACAACTTCCAAAATGCAAAAATCACCAAATATTTTTAGCCGGATCTGGGCAGCCTTCATATTCCTGACCAGACTTCCTTTCTGGAGGCTCTACCAGCCGCCAAAGGAGGCATACGAGAGTGTCACGGAGCACTGGCCTCTGGTGGGCTGGCTCACCTCAGCGATTATGGCTGCAACCCTTTATTTCATAGCTCCCTACAACATCCTTATTGCCGTTGTTGCAGCTATCACTATAAGGATTCTTGTTACCGGTGCCCTTCACGAAGACGGCCTGGCAGACTTCTTCGACGGGTTCGGAGGAGGGCATACCAGAGAGAAGATCCTTTCCATAATGAAAGATTCCCATATCGGCACATTCGGAGTGCTGGGCCTGGTCATCTACATTCTGACTCTGGGATGCTGCCTCTATTCCATGGCCCAAGTTGGAAGGGGCCTTGCGGCAATGACAATAATCATGGCGGATCCGTTCTCCAAGATGCTTGCCGCCCAGACCGTTATGGCTATGCCATACGCTCGGAAGGAAGAAGAGTCCAAGGCAAAAAACATCTACCGGAGAGCCAAGTTCCCGCAGTATATTCTTATGATAATTGAAGGCCTGGTTCCGCTAGGGCTTTTCATCTGGCTGACCGGACCGGAACCTGAGTCCATTTTGCTATTGGTTGCCATCCCTGCCGTGCTTTGTGCTCTTCTTAATCTATTCATATACAAAAAGATAAAAGGCTACACCGGAGACTGCAACGGAGCCATTTTCCTTCTGACCGAACTCAGCATCTACATTACCGCAACATTCCTTCTCTAAGATGAAAGTCATCCTCGTAAGACATACCACTCCCGATGTACCCAAAGGCACCTGCTACGGCTGGAGCGACGTGGACGTTACCTCCACTTTCATCGCCGAGGCAAGCCAGACTCTAGAAGAGCTGAAACAGCACTTGCCTGTCGACAAGGCTTTCACATCCCCTCTCCAGAGGGCCAGGAAACTGGCTGAATTCTGCGGATTCCCTGATGCTGAGCAGGATGCACGGCTCAAGGAAATGAATATGGGAGACTGGGAAATGCAGCGCTACGAAGAAATCGAGGACCCGGCCTTGAAGGCTTGGTATCAGGACTATATGCATCTCCCAACAACAAACGGAGAGAGTTTCCCTATGCTGTATGCAAGAGTAGAGGAATTCCTGAACGAACTTAAAGGCAAGCCTTTCAAGAGGGTAGCTATTTTTGCCCACGGCGGCCCGATTGTATGCGCAGGGGTTTACGCAGGGCTTTTCAAGGAAGAGGAAGCCTTCCGTCATCTTGTTCCATACGGCGGCATCCAGATAATTGAATTATGAAACAGATACTTATTATACTCGCGATTTGCCTTGCCGCGGCCTCCTGTTCCAACCAGGAGAAGAACGGCAAGAAAGCCATTCTTATGGTCCACTTCGGAACCACTCACGATACAACAAGGGCGCTTACCATTGACGCCATCAACTCCCAGATAGAGAACGCTTTCCGGGAGTCAGACGTATTCGAGGCCTATACATCAAGGATAGTTATCAAAAGGCTTGGGGAAAGAGGCATAGAAAAGCGCACTCCAGTGCAGATGCTCGACTCCCTGAAGAAGGCAGGCTATGGTATCATTACAATCCAGCCTACCCACATCATACCGGGCAAGGAGTACAAGATGCTTGTTGCCGAGGCGGATTCCCTCAGAAAGGAATTCACATCTCTTAACGTAGGCAAGCCGCTGCTATTCAGCGATGAAGACTTGAAAGCAGTTATTGAGATCCTGGAAAAGAGGAATCCTTCATCAGAGCCTGACCACCATATTCTATATGTGGGACACGGAACAGAAGATGCTGCAACGGAGGTTTATGCCAGGGCAGACTCCATGTTCAACACCACCTCCCACGTTGCTACAATCGAGGGTATCCCTACCCTGGACGATGCTGTTGCAAAGCTGAAAGGAGCAGGAGCTAAGAAAGTAACGCTTGTGCCATTTATGTTCGTTGCCGGAGACCACGCCGCCAACGACATATCCGTAGACTGGAAAAACGAGCTGGAAAGCAACGGATTCCAGGTAGAACTCAAGCTTGAAGGCCTGGGACAGGTTCCTGGAATCCGCAACCTCTTCCTTGAACATATCCTCAGCGCAACCAAATAGAATTGGCATTTGCGATATTTTTTGCGTAAGTTTGTAGAGTATGCAAATTATCGCCGGTTATGTCAAATTCCTACTTTCAAAAGCTGAAATATACCCTTAAGCATCCCGTTATCCTGTTGCCGACGCTCATTATCACGGCAATCTGGATTGTTCTGGGAATCTTACAGTCCAAATACAGGGAGAGCCAGGCGCTTTCCTGGATGAATTTCTTCACTTTCGCCCAGGGAGGCCTCTTTGGAGGGGTTGCGGGTGCAATCGGCGGCATTGTCGGCAAGATACTCATTGCATCACTGCTAACCGCCCTACTTACTCCGCTGTTTATCCGCGGCAGCAAGCCTTTCGCTAAATTCGGGAGCGGATTCAGGGGATTTTTCAAAAGCTTTGCTTTCAGCAGTTTCTCGGCAGTGGCGGTTTTCATGCTGGGTATGGCCATAGCCCTGCTGATATACAGTTTCCTGAACATCACCCAGCGGTGGCAGGAGTCTTTGGTTGGTATTGCCGGAGCTGTTGTACTGATAAAGAACATCGGCCAGAAAGGCGGACTTCTGACAAGCGGCCTCCTGAGCCTGATTTCCAGGATATCCAAGAGAAACGTTCCTTCTCAAACCTCCATCATCCGCTTTTTAAGCGGCATGACTTTGGGTTTTCTTGCCGGAACAGGCCTTAACTTCATGAATTTCAAATGGGCCATCCTTATCGCGATTTGCGCCCTTGTACTTTCCTTGATATTCTTCATTCTCAGTTCTACCAGGAGGACAGCCGTTGCCGGAGCCTTCATTGTGGCAATCCTTGTTATTCCATTGTATGCCCATACCCAGAAGAAAGAAACTGACGTTCTAAGGGAACAGATTCCTAAAATGCAGGAGCTCGAGAAGAAACTCGATGGTATGGGAATACCTAAAGACTTTGACCCTGAAGCATTTGCCGCAAGAATGGAAGAACTCAGAAACGGCATAGAGGATGCTCAGAGAAGAGGAGACAAAAGAGAAATCAAGCGCCTCTGCGATGAAATGGGAGTCGAATATACAAGGGCAACCGGAAAGCACGTGGATATGTACAAATTGTACACGGACTACTACAAGCAGCATCCTTTGGACAAAGAAGAAAAGAGCGAGGTAAAGGCTGGGAATAATAAAGAAAAGGAAGAAGACATTGACCTCGGCCTCCACAAGAGCGGGAAAAAGAGCGGAAAAACAGTTTCAGGCAAAAAAAGCGGCAAGATATCCGGAAAGAAAACTGGAAAGAAAGATTCTTCCGAAAGTGAAGACAGAGATTCTTACAGCTATAGTGATGACGAGAACGACTTTACAGACTCGGCGGTAACCGGAGGCTGGGCAGACGAAGACAGCTACAACGATGATGAAGGAGAGACAGCTGCTCTTGATCTTGCATCCGGAGTACTTGGCGCAGCAGGCGCCGCGGGAGCGGCAGGTGCTGCCGGTGGAGCAGGTGGCGGAGCCTCTGGACTTGGTGGCTTTGACGGCCCTGGGGGTGATGGCGGAGACTTCCCGGATGATTCCCAAGACTTTGATTCTGACCCTGAAGCAGAAGAAAGAGAAGAGGAGGATGAGGAGGAAGAAGAGAATGCAGAAGAGGAGGAAACCGAAGGAGGTGGAGAAGAGCCTGAAGAAGAGAGCGAGGAAACCGAAGAGGAAACTGAGGAGGAAGAATCAGAAGAGGAGACAGAAGAAGAAACAGATGAAGAAG
>JAFYZX010000041.1 GCA_017548505.1 Bacteroidales bacterium
ATCTGCCTCTGCAGATAGTATATGCTCAATAGACTATCTGGATTTTCTCCCGGAGTCAGGTTCTCATAAAGTTCAGAGTTGAGAAAACCAATATTGCCGGGATTGATAGTGTCTCCGGCAGTTGATGTGTCTGTCAGTTCTATTTCGCTGTCTTCCAGTAGCCTCTGGAGGGAATCTATAGCCCTTCTGAGTTTCTGGTTCTCTTTCAAGAGTTCTTTCCTTGTCTGTGCATACGACTGTGGACAGATCCCCAGCGTAAGCATGGCACCCATAATCACCAAAACTGCAAGTCTTCTCGTTCTCATATCGTTCAAAGTTTCAAAATTCTAAAAAGTTATGTCCAGGGTGAGCCCCACCTTGGCGCTGCTGTATGTCGGGTCGTATGTATAGTACCCGGTAGTCGGCATCTCCGGCATTATGACATCCGGATGCACATTAAAGGTAATGTCGTCAGATATGTCGAAATGGGAGAAATGCGCAAACACGTTGGCGTCTATCACATTCAGAATGTAGATAAGGGCCGTGGAAAGTACGGAATAGTCTCTGTTGCGCCTGTAATAGTCTCTGAACCAGACAGCATTCTCGGCAGTAACATGGCCAGTATAGGTTCCTTCTCCTATCTCTCTGTAAATCTTCCGGTAGCGCTTGTACTGCTTCTGGTTGAAAGCCCAGCAGTATCCGCTTATGGTGAATCCGGCATAGTAGATAGGGATATGCCAGTAGTCTCCGTTGTAGGCTTGCCCCAGTCCCGGCAGAAGTGATGCGTAGAAGGAGGCTCTTGCCGGAAGAGGCTTCTCGTAGGACTTGTAGCTTACGGTAACATCCATCAGCTGCCCCCAGTAACTTGCCACGGCTCCCCAGATAAAGAGGTTTCGGGTTTTCCTGTCTTTGTCAAGGCCGTTCTTCTTCCATTTCTGGTTGAAGGCTACAGCCCCGCCGATACATCCTCCCAGGGTTCCATAGACAACAGGGAGCTTCCAATAGTCCCGGTTGTAAATCTGGCCTGTTCCCGGCAGCACCATCGCCCCGAAGAAAGTATTGGAGAGAGTCATGGAATCCTTATGGGCCAGGGAGTTTATGAACCTCTTTATGGTGAACTGCCTTACGGTTGAGTCGATTTCATATTCCGTGGTGTCCACCATACCGTCTATAGTGGAACGCATCGTTCCGGCAGCATTGGCATTTGGATTGAACTGGGCATAGGAAATGCTGCTACTCAGCGATATGGCCATTATCAAAACCAAAAATCCTAATATGTGTCTTCTAATGCTCACGGCTCTGTTTTACTGCAAATTATGTTCCTTAAGCACATTCAGGAAGGAAGACAGCTGATCTTCATCGCGATATTTGAGAATCACTTCTCCTCCCTTTTCCTTTGCCTTTACCGTAACCTTTCCTCCAAAATATTTTGCCAGAAGCTTTTCCGCAGTAACTCCTGCCTGCCCAGGCTTGAATTCAGCTTTCTTAGCCTTTTCTGCCTTAGGTGCAAGAAGTTTTCTTACGATTTCCTCTGTCTGCCTTACGGAGAGTTCATCGGCGATGATACTGTCAACAATCCTCTTCTGAAGATTTGCGTCTTCCACTCCAAGCAAGGCCTTGGCGTGCCCCATCGTGATGGCGCCGCTTTTAACTGCCAGCTGGATTTCAGGCTGGAGACGAAGAAGCCTCAGGTAATTGGCAATCGTGGCCCTGTTCTTTCCCACTCTAGGTGAGAGGGCTTCCTGGGTGAGGTTGCACTCGTCAATGAGTCTTTGGAAACTTATGGCGATGTCTATCGGGTCCAGGTCTTCTCTCTGGATATTCTCCACAAGCGCCATTTCCAGCATGGAGTTCTCGTCAGCATCCTTCACGTATGCCGGTATGGTCTTCAGGCCTGCGGCCTTTGCTGCCCTGAATCTTCTTTCTCCGCTGATTATCTGGTATCTCCCGATTGAAACTTTTTTTACTGTTATGGGCTGGATGACCCCCAGGCGCAAAACAGAATCTGTTAACTCCTGAAGCCTCTCCCGGTCAAACTCGCTTCTTGGCTGGAACGGATTAGGTGAAATCTGCTCCAGATCCAGTTCCCTAACGGATGTGAGATGGGACGCTCCTTCCGGCTGCAACGCTTTTTCCTGTCCTGCCCCCGGAATCAGAGAATCAAGTCCTCTGCCGAGCCCTCTTCCAAGACCTTTGTTGCTTTTTGCTGTCATAACTGCTGGTTCTTGGCTATCACCTCCTTGGCGAGGTTAAGGTAATTGTTGGATCCGTTGCTCATCGCATCGTACAGGATAACAGGCTTTCCGTGGCTAGGGGCTTCGCTGAGCCTGACGTTACGGTTGATTATTGTCTCGAACACCATTGCCCCGAAATGCCTTCTCACGTCCTCGGCCACCTGGTTTGCGAGCCTGAGCCTGGAGTCGAACATAGTCAGCAGGAAGCCTTCTATTGTAAGGTCCGGATTCAACTCTATCTGGGTGAGCTTTATGGTGTTGAGAAGTTTTCCAAGCCCCTCCAGCGCAAAGAATTCGCTCTGGATCGGAATGATTACCGAGTCGGATGCAACAAGTGCATTTATCGTTACCGTAGCCAGTGAAGGGGCGCAGTCTATGATAATGAAATCGAACTTGTCCCTTATGTGAGCTATTGAGTTTTTCAGGACATTGGCCCTATCTTCCTGAGACTCGATTTCTTCCACCAGCTCTATCTCGGCTCCCGCAAGATTGATGTGGGATGGAGCCACATACAGGTTCTTGATTTCGGTCTCCAGCAGGATTTCCTCAATCTGGCGGGTTCCTATCAGAACTTCATATATGGTCTTCTTGTCTGTCGAGTTAGGGTTGAAATTCAGTCCTGAGGTGGCATTGGCCTGAGGATCCGCATCTATCAGCAGAGTCTTTTTCTCCAGCACGGCAAGCGATGCGGCAAGGTTGATTGCGGTTGTGGTTTTGCCCACTCCGCCCTTCTGATTTGCTATTGAAATTACTTTACCCATATCATTTCGTCATAACCCAACAAAAATAGCAAAAAAATCGGGTATTCCTTTGCATTGACGATTTTATTATTTTTGTACCCGTTATGGCTACGGAAAGCTGGATGGTGATAGTGAATCCCAAGGCGGGAAGCGGTCGCGGGCTAAAGGACTGGCCCGTAATCTCCAACCTTATGTACAACAGCGGGTTGAAGTTTACCTGCGTGTTTACAGAGCATAAATTCCATGCCATTGAACTTACCGTAAATGCAATTAACAAGGGTTACAGACACATTGTGGCGGTGGGTGGAGACGGCACAATCCACGAGGTGGTGAACGGAATCTTCATCCAGAAGACCGTGCCAACCACGGATATTTTCCTGGCTGTGATTCCTACCGGTACCGGAAATGACTGGATCCGTATGTACGGCATTTCCACAACCTATTCCGAGGCCGTGGAGGCACTTGTCCAGAAAAGGACCGTCCTTCAGGATGTGGGCAAGGTGGAGTTTTTCGAGACCAGGGTTCCTCACGTAAGGTATATGGCAAATGTGGCCGGTCTTGGCTTTGACGCCGTGGTCAACCTCAAGTACAATAACCTCAAGGATCAGGGCAAGTACGGGAAAGGGCTTTATCTGAGAAGCACATTCAACACTCTTTTAAAATACAGGAACAACCATTTTGACATAATCGCGGACGGAGAGACTTTCTACAGCGGACAGGTTTTCTCCGGCGCGGTCGGTATCGGAAGGTTCAACGGAGGCGGTATGCAGCAGACTCCTAATGCCGCCATAGATGATGGCCTGCTTGACCTTACTGTCATAACCGATATGTCCAAGCTCAAGGTTATGAGGAATTTCAAGCTCCTGTATTCCGGTAAGATCTACACCCTGCCGGAGGTTCTGTTCAAGCAGTGCCGCACCATAGAAATCCATACCGAGCCGGAAACCAGAATCGAGATAGACGGGGAGGCCGTGGGCACATCTCCGTTCAGGTTTGCCCTTGTTCCAAAAAGCATCAAGGTTGTGGTTGGTTCTTCCTATAGGATGTAGTTATACGGGATCCACGTCAATAATAGTCTGGACGGGGAGTTTCATCAGCGATATGACTTTTTTCAGGGCGTCCTTGTTTGCCTGGAGGCGGTTGTCCTTGGCAAACTTCACCGAGAAGCACAGCTGATATTCGTCCCTGAGTTTTTCCATTCTCGGGGCAAACGGGCCGCTGACCTCCATCGCGGAGAAAGACCTGGAGTTTTTGAGCACGTGGGAAAGGGAATTTGCCGCTGTCTCCAGCTTGTGGTAGTTCTTGTTGCGGAGTATGACATTTACAAGCCTTACGAACGGAGGGAAGCAGTACATGCTCCTTTCCGCCATCATGTCTCCGTTGGGCCTTTCTTCAGAGTGGGCGGCATTATGGGCTCCTGTTTCATATTCCCAGGAAAGCCTGTCTGCCATCTCGCGGATATTGCTTATAACCGGATGGTTTTTCTGGTTGGTCTGTATTGCCAGATGGCCACGAGAGTTTCTCCTTCCGCTTCTTCCAAGCAGCTGCACGAATAGCTGCATTGCCTTCTCGTCCGAGCGGAAGTCTTGCTGCGAAAGTATGGTATCAGCCTGGATTACAGCCACAAGCGCAAGATTCTCGAAGTCGAAGCCCTTGCTTGTCATCTGGGTTCCGACAAGTATGTCCGTGTTGCCCTTTTCAAAGTCAGACAATACCTTCTCAGCATCTTTCTTGCTCTTTGCAATGTCCGCGTCATAGCGGGCAATATTTGCCTGAGGGAAAAGTTCCTTGAGTTCTTCCTCGATTTTTTCCGTTCCGGCGCCCCTGAGCTCCAGTGCCTGCTTTCCGCAGGAAGGGCATACCGGGGAGAACGGAGCCTTGTACTCGCACCAGTGGCAGCGGAAGGTGTTGTCGTAGCGGTGATAGCTAAGAGGAACGTTGCAGTGAGGACACTTTACAATCTCTCCGCATTCCGCACACTGAACTACAGGAGA
>JAFYZX010000042.1 GCA_017548505.1 Bacteroidales bacterium
ACATTTGTCTCAGACACTCTTCATTCTGTGGGTGTGGCAGTATTAAATGTACCGCTTCAGCCATTTGTAATCCAGCCTCATTTTACTGTCGAGACAAACATGAAAGTGTCTGAAAAGAACCTCAGCATCCTCAAGGAATACCAGGAGAAGAAATACTGCAGGTTTGATGGAAGGGCAAAGGCCGGAGACTACATCACGTTCATATTTGACGAGCCTGTATATTGTTCCATTATAGACATTGTAACAGGAAGAGCAAACGTGGATTTCTACGGTCTAACGGAAGGCTATGCTGAATATTCAGAAGATGGAGTTAATTACAAGGGCAAGACAGAAGTTGACTGTAGCCGTATAGTGCTCACTCCAGACACAAAGGTCAAGAGTGTAAGGATAACCGTAACCGGAGAAAGCGACGGCCAGAACTTCTTCCTTCCGCCACTGAAAATCTACTAGTTTTTCAGGCTGATATAGGCGGAGCGGAGGACTTCGTCTATGTACTTGTTGAATAGAGTCAAGTGCTTTTTGTCCAGAGTACCTTGACGGAGATCTTCTATTATCTGCTCTGATTCCTCGAGGATCTTGTCTTCTGAAACTTTTAGTTTCTGGCTATATCCGGTTCCTTCACTGTTATAGAGAATTCCGTAGTGGAAATACTTGCTGCCGTTACCTCTTGTGATAGGGAAAAGTTCCTTCTTCAGATTAAGTACCTGGTCACATACCCAACAGTTGTTCTTCTTTACTTTTGAAGAGCCTTTGACAAGAGTGGAAGGAATCATCTTCGGATATTTCATAAACACCGGAACCATTACTGCAAGAGGGCCGTAACCCATTCCGCACCAGTAGATTGTATTGGCTGCATCTTCTCCTTCCTTAACGCCCTGGAAGATGGAAATTGCACTGGTGGATTTTCTAGGAATAAAGTCCTGGTCCATAAACCATCCGTTTGTTTTCTCGGCGATGTCGGAGTTTCTCAGGTCTGCCTTGAGAATGGAATGGTAGAAGGATCTTGAAAGCTGATCCATTATCCATTCCGGAGTGAACTTAACGCCTTCCTTGTATGCCTTATCCACGATGTCTGTTGCATTGCCCCATCTTACATAACCCATTCCCTTGTCTTCCTTTCCGCTTCTTGAATAGTTTGTCCAGATAAGATATCCTTCAGGAGCAAGTTTCTCGTCGTTGGCGTCGAACTTTACCCAAGTCCTCGTATTTACCTCATAGTAAGCCGCTCCGCCTTCAGCATCGATGACTCCGAAATTGGCTTCTACTGCAAGAGGTTTTCTTATGGTGTCAAGAAGGGTTTCGAAATCTTTGAGCGTTCTGCAAAGAGCGAGAGCCTTGTACATAAGCACGCCTTCTCCATCCTGAAGATCCTTTTCTTCCGGAATCGCAAGGTTGTAGCTAGCGGTATTCATTATGCAGAATCCAACTTCGTTGCTTCCTGCCCAGACCTCTCCGCCTTTATGCGGGGAATTCACAAGTCCCACAAAGCCATATTTTTTTCCCTTTATGTATTCCAGGCGGTTGTTGAGTTCTCCGGTATCGCGGTTTTTCCACATCAGAGGTCTTCCGTCCTTGGTGCATTTGCCGGTGAATATCGCTGAGGTGCAGGCAAATACATCTATACTGAGCATAGATATCAGGATAATTGCAAGAAGCTTTTTCATAATTGTATATGATTTTGGATTCTGTTTTCTAGAAAAGTGAAAGGTCGTTTCTGTACATATCTATTCCGAGATGCTTGTAGCTAAGTTCAGTTACTTCTCTTCCTCTCGGAGTTCTTCTTATAAAGCCTTCCTGGATGAGGAACGGTTCATATACTTCCTCTATAGTTCCGGCATCTTCCCCGACTGCTGTTGCAATGGTGGTAATACCTACAGGTCCGCCCTTGAACTTGGATATGATGGTGGAAAGAATCTTGTTATCCATCTGGTCAAGTCCTCGCTTGTCTATGTTGAGGGCATCCAGGGAATATCTGGTAATTTCAAGATCCACATCTCCGCTGCCTTTAACCTGGGCAAAATCCCTTACTCTCCTGAGCAGGGAATTGGCAATACGTGGAGTTCCGCGGCTGCGGCAGGCAATTTCCTTTGCTGCCTGGTCATCTATGTCTATATCCAGAATTCCTGCGGAACGCTTTACAATCTTTTTAAGGGTATCTGTGTTGTAATATTCAAGATGACAGTTTATTCCGAATCTTGCCCTGAGCGGGGCGGAAAGAAGTCCGCTTCTCGTAGTGGCTCCTACAAGGGTAAAAGGATTGAGGGTAATCTGCACGCTTCTTGCCCCTGGACCCTTGTCTATCATAATGTCTATGCGGAAATCCTCCATCGCGGAGTAAAGATATTCCTCAACTATTTTCGGAAGGCGGTGGATCTCGTCTATGAAAAGCACGTCTCCGGTTTCAAGGGATGTCAGAAGACCTGCAAGGTCTCCGGGCTTGTCCAGGATAGGGCCGGAAGTGACCTTCATGTCCACTCCCATCTCGTTGGCGATTATGTTTGCAAGGGTTGTCTTTCCAAGACCTGGAGGGCCGAACAGCAGAGTATGGTCCAGGCTCTCTCCCCTCATCTTTGCCGCCTTCACAAATACCTTCAGGTTCTCCACCACCTTCTCCTGGCCGGAAAAGTCCTGGAATTCCTTAGGCCGCACCAAAGACTCCACTTCCCTGTCGGATGCAGGCTCGATTTCCCTCGGATTGAATGTTTCTTCTGTCATAGTAAGGCAAAGATACCTTTTTTTACACAAGCTATACTATAACAATACTTAATTTTTAAAAAGAATTTTTGTTGGTGATTATATGCTGTGGATATTGTTGATAACTCAAGCAAATGTGCTTTGGAGCATATTCTGAAAGGGATTTTACGCTTCAAAAAATGTTGACAGGATTTTGATAAGCCTGTTGGGTAAATGCCGGTTTTTCCACCTGATTTTTTCTCCTCCCTTTTTTAACAAAGTTATCAACATATTTAGGAACATATTTTAACTTTGCAGTCCTGATGGGAAAGATGGAGGGCATAGCGGCAAAATTCAGTGGCCTGGAGGCTGTCCGCAAAGTTTCTGCCTTTATGGATAGGGGTAAAGATGAGGATAATGCCTCACTTTGCATAAAGGGACTTTACGGATCTTCCAAGGGGATACTGTTGTCTTCCGCGATGGAATTGGCTTCCTCTTCCTTAATCCACCTTGTAATCTCGGATACCAAAGACGCGGCGGAAAACCTTTGCAGCGACCTTTACTCCACTTTTTCCGGTCAGGTTCTGTATTTCCCCTGCAGTTCTTCTTCCACCTCAAAGATAGTCACGATAAAGGACTCTTCCAATAAGGTCCAGAGAAGCATAACGCTCAGCGCAATAAACGGATTTAATCCGGATGGTGGTGATATTGTGATAGTTACATATCCAGATGCTGTTAAGGAACTGTGTGTGGTGCGTAATGCTGTGGTTGATAGTTTACTCTGTCTCGTAGAAGGTGAAGAGACGGATTTCGAAGAGTTGAAGGATAAGCTTTTTTCCGCCGGATTCGAGAGGGTGGACTTTGTGGCGGAACCGGGGCAGTTTGCCATTCGCGGAGGAATAGTAGATATATTCTCATATTCGGACAATGTTCCGTACAGGATAGATTTCTTTGGAAATGAAGTTGAGTCCATAAGCAAGTTCGATGTTTCCAGCCAGAGATCCACGGAGAAAGTGAAGAAGGTGGAGATATTTCCGGATATGCAGAAACCGTCTTCAGTGATGGCGCTTGGAGGACAGACTCTGCTGGAATATATAGGAAAGGAAAACTGCATTGTCTGGTCAGATACCTTTGAAGATTTCTCGGCGATGTGGGAAGGCTTCAGGGTAATATCGCTCAGCGGAAGAAGCGTGAAAAGAGTTAATGCTGGTGGGGAAGAAACAGTTGCTGTACAGTGCCTGCCTCAGCCTTCCTTCAACAAGAACTTCGAGTTTCTGGCAGATGATATAAGAAAGAGAAATTCAGAAGGTTATACCGTTTATATAAGTTCCAGGAGCCAAGACCAGGCAGAAAGAATAAGGAATATTTTCAGGGATTCATCCAGGATATCCAAAGGTGAATATCCGGAGTTTGAACATCTGGAATGTTCTCCTTGCGAAGGGTTCATCTGTCCGGATGCGAAGATCTGCCTTTACACGGACCATCAGATTTTTGAAAGGTATCACAGGGTAAAGCTCCGCCGCCAGGTGGAACGCAGCGAAAGACTCGCCATAGAAGATCTCAACGGATATCACGTGGGAGACTATATCGTGCACATAGACCACGGAGTAGGAGTGTTTGGCGGACTTGTGAAGACAAACATTGGTGGAAGGGTGCAGGAAGCCGTAAAAATCATGTACCGCGACGGGGATGTGATCTTTGTTTCCGTGCACAGTCTGCACAAGATTTCCAAGTACAAGTCAAAGGACGGAATTCCTCCGAAAATCTATAAACTTGGAAGCGGTGCCTGGGCCAAGCTGAAGACTTCTACCAAGGCCAAAATCAAGGACATAGCAAAGGAACTCATAGCCCTTTATTCCGAGAGGAAGCAAAGCCGCGGATTTGCATTTTCAGGCGATACCTATATGCAGAGCGAGCTGGAGGCTTCCTTTATGTTCGAGGACACTCCGGACCAGGTTTCGGCAACCAAAGCTGTTAAGGCAGATATGGAAAATTCCAACCCTATGGACCGCCTTATTTGCGGAGACGTGGGATTCGGAAAGACGGAAGTAGCCATAAGGGCAGCCTTCAAGGCTGTATGCGACAGCAAGCAGGTATGCGTCCTGGTTCCCACCACGATCCTTGCCCTGCAGCATTATAAGACATTTACGGAAAGGCTGGAAAAGTTCCCGGTAAAGATTGATTATATCAGCCGCCTGCGTACGGCAAAGGAAATCAGGGAGGCTGTGGATTCTCTGAAAGAAGGCCGCACGGATATCATTATAGGAACCCACCGCCTTCTGAACAAGAAAATAGAGTTCAAGGATCTTGGACTTTTGATTATAGACGAAGAGCAGAAGTTTGGAGTTGCGGCAAAGGAGCGTCTTCGCCAGTTGAAGGTAGAGGTTGATACACTGACACTTACAGCAACACCTATTCCTCGTACTCTCCAGTTCTCGCTGCTTGGAGCAAGAGACCTTTCCATAATAAACACTCCTCCGCCAAACCGTCTTCCGGTCCAGACGGAAATAATAGATTTCAACGAAGACCTTATCCGCGATGCCATAATGAACGAGGTTAATCGCGGAGGACAGGTATTCTTCGTGCACAACAGGGTGGAAGACATTGCGGCGGTAGAGCAGATGATAAGAAGAGTGTGTCCTAAGGTGCGGACCGTAACCGGTCACGGGCAGATGGAGCCGTCCAAACTGGAAGAAAGGATGCTGGACTTCATCTGCGGAGACTATGACGTGCTGATATCCACCACAATCATAGAGAACGGCATAGACATTCCGAATGCCAACACTATGATAATCAACCAGGCGCAGATGTTTGGCCTCAGCGATCTGCATCAGCTCAGGGGCAGGGTCGGAAGAAGCACGGTCAAGGCTTACTGCTATATGATAGTGCCTCCGATGTCATCGCTGGGCGAAGATGCAAAAAGGAGAATAAAGGCTATCGAGGCCTTCAGCGAGCTTGGCAGCGGTTTCAATATCGCGATGCAGGATCTGGACATAAGGGGAGCCGGTAACCTTCTGGGAGGGGAGCAGAGCGGTTTCATCGCCGATATGGGATTCGAGACCTACCAGAGAATACTGGGCGAGGCCTTTATGGAACTCAACTCCCAGAGAGAGGATATTTCTGCCACGGAGGCGGAAGACATGCAGTTTGTAGCGGACTGCACGCTGGATACAGACCTGGAACTTTACATTCCGGACGATTACGTTTCCCAGACCACGGAGAAGATAAGACTTTACAGGGAACTGGATTCCCTGAAGGACGACAGGCAGATAGAATTGTTCCTGGCGGCTCTCCAGGACAGGTTCGGCCCTCCGCCTGAGCAGGTCAAGGAACTGTCGTACGTGGTAAGGCTCAGGAACCTGGCTATGGATCTCGGTTTTGAAAAGATAGTTCTCAAGCAGGGAGTGATGCTTCTGTATTTCATATCGAATCCGCAGTCTGCCTATTTCAGGACAGACCGGTTCCAGAAGCTCATAAACCGTATTTCCGCTTCCAACCAGGGAAAATTGTGCAGCAATCCGGAGCACAGCAGATACTGGCTCAAGCTTTCCGGGGTTGACTCCATAAAGCAGGCATATAACAAATTGCTAATTTATCACTATATTTGACGTCTGTATATTTATGGAAACAAATCTTCTGATAGATATAGGCAACACCAACTGCAAGGTGGTGTTCTACTATAACGGAACTATGGGACGACTTCGTCGTTCTTCCGAAAGGGATGCCGTGAAGTTTATCAAAAGCGTTATAGATTCCGGTGAGTATGAGATAGATACAATGGTTGTAAGCAACGTCCGCACAGCTAACGCTCCTGTGGAGGAAGCCTTGAAACCTTTGTGCCGCAGGCTTATAATGCTGGATTTCAAGACAGAACTTCCGGTAAACCTGGATTACGGTTTCGATGCTACAGAGCTTGGTGCAGACCGCATAGCGGCAGCTGTGGCCGTAGCCTGCATGTTCAAGGGGCAGGACTGCATAAAGTTCGACTTCGGAACAGCCATGACCATAGATTTCATAGACCGCAACGGACGTTATCTGGGAGGCAATATTTCTCTTGGAATGCGCAGCCGTTTCCGTGCGCTGAACGAGTTCACGGGCCTTCTTCCGTTCATAACTCCGGATGAGGAATTCCCTCCTGTGGGAGTTACAACCACCGGTGCGATGAGCGCAGGAGTGGTATTCGGTCTGATATTTGAAGTTGAAGGATATATAAAGAGATATCCGCAGCATACGATAATATTTACCGGCGGAGACTCTTTCTATTTTGCACACAAGATAAAGAACACGGTCTTTGCCACGCAGGACATGGTGCTGCAGGGGCTCGCGTTCATAGCTGATTATTACAAGAACAAGAAGGATGAAAGCTAGAAAATCCATATTGCTTGCCATTGTGGCGCTATTTAGTTTCCAGAGTCTTTCCGCCCAGGAAATAGACGCTCTTGGAACCTTTACCCCATACTCCCTTTTCGGAGTGGGAGACCTTCACGGATCCAACTCGGCGATAACTTTGGGAATGGGAGGCATCGGAATGGGAATCCGCAACCCGTCCTACATAAACTTCAAGAACATTGCATCCCTGACAGAAAGGGATACCCTGGCATTTATGTTTGACCTGGGAGTCCATTCCAAGAACATGTACCTTAAGGACCAGAACACTAAATCCGCCTACAATACGGTAAATATCAATAACTTCGTGTTCAGTTTCCCTGTTTATGACAAGCACGCTATGATTGTTGGAATAATGCCGTATTCCAATATGGGCTACAAGTTCACCACAGAAGAAACCGACCCTGTCCTTATTTCCAAATACGGAAACATCCAGTATTGCAAATACGGAACAGGAAGCATCAACCAGGCTTTTGTGGGAGGTGCGGTAAAGATCAACAAATATCTGTCTGCCGGCCTGAAGGGAATCTATTATTTCGGTTCCCAGACATCCCACAGCGACGTATATTTTTACGGCGGATCTATGCGTACAATGGAAACCGGATGGAAGTTTTCCCCTCACGGATTTTCTCTGGAGGCCGCGTTTCAGGGAACTTACAAGCCTGCAGAGGATTACACCATTACAGCCGGTGCGGTTTACAGGACAAAGAACAAGCTTAACGGATCCACCACCAGATATGCGTTTGCGTATGACTCCGAGGTAAGGGATACCGTAACCTTCAACAAGACCGCCAGCAACATTTACATTCCTTCCGCCCTTTCCTTAGGAGTATCGCTGAGGAAGGGAGAAAAGTGGATGGCAGGAATAGACTACGAGAGGCAGGACTGGACAAAAGCAGAGCTTAAGAACACGGTAGGCGTTGGCTACAAGGCTCAGGCAGCGCAATCTATAAGGACTGGAATAGAATTTGTACCTAACCG
>JAFYZX010000043.1 GCA_017548505.1 Bacteroidales bacterium
ATTATGGCCCGGTCGTCATATCTCATTGCGCAAACATAATCGTTTTCCATAGGAACTGAAGTTACAAGGTAATCCTTGAAAGCTCCGGGAATGGTGTCGGTTGCGGAATTGAAGATTATGACGTCGGTGAGCTTGTCTGCAAGGTCTTCCCAGTTTCTCAGGGATGACTTTTCCACGCTGGTTTCCACCTTGCATCGCTGGTTGATAGAGAACTGGCGGATAAGGTCGTAGGCAAACTTTAGGGCAGGGGTTCCGGGAGCAATCTTGTTGTCCATAATGACGGTGCAGTAAAGGGTGTCTCCCATAATTGAGGAATGGGCGCCGTTTTGGGAATTGTCCGGGCGGGCGGGATGAAATCCCGCAATAAGGAAGATATAGACAAGCAGGAGCACCATAGCCACTATGGTGCCCACTCTCATTGCCTTTGTCTTCCAGATGCGTTTCATCTACTTGATATAGAACGGCCACCAGATGCCTAGCTTGAGAGCTCTCTGAGGCCTGATGTACCTGTAAGTGGAATAATACTCGTTGTTAGGGGTTCCCTGCAGCACATTCTCGCACTTTACGAATATGCAGGCCCTCTTCCACTGGAGATTAATGAATGCGTCTATGTAAGGGTTGTTGCCGATCTTGTACTTCTCCTGGTTGTAGAACATTCCCAGAGCAGGATCGAATGCCTGTGCGTAATACTTTGTGTTGTAGGTCATATCGGCTCCGATCTGCACATTCAGGATGTTCTTTACGGCGTAGAACTCAAGGTAATACCTGAGGTTGACCGCTACCTTTGGAAGCGGAACTATATCCTGCTTGGATGAAGTCTGGAGGAGGATGCGGTTATCCAGATGAAGAGGCCCCACCTTAATGTTCTTCGCGATATATGCACTTACAACGCTCATCGCTTCGTTGTTCTGGGTCGGGATGCAGAGGGTGTCCAGATATACATTCTTGTTTATCAGACTGTAGCCTACGGATGCCTCAAGTCCCCAGTGAGGAATCTCGAGTTTTCCTTCTATACGGGTAGTGGATGTCTTGTCAAAGTCGTAGTCGAACAGATGGTGGTTGGATATGTAGTTGTTCAGGAAGTAAGAAGGCTTGCGTATTGAGGACGAGAACTTTGCGGTAAGGTGGATTCCGTCCTTGACGGCCCAGGAAGAGAACCTCATGGCGGCATCCAGGGAGAAGTTGCCCTTGTAGTAACCCGCAAAGTCCACCTTGGCTCTTGCGTTCCAGGCAAAGTACTTGCGGAACTTTCCTCCGGCTCCGAAGTAGGCGTAGAGGTTGTTGTATGTCTTGTTCTGGTTTCCGCTTATGAAATACTCAGGCTTGAATCCGTAGAAGTTCAGCATCTGGTGGCCGATTCCGCCATCCAGGTTGGATACCACGGATTCCGCGTTCCACGGCTGGATTTTGAGGAAGAACCGGTTCTCCAGATTCATCACCCTGGCCGAGTCTGCTGTGCTTGTCGGATTCAGCAGGAAGATATCCCGGTAAAGGGAACGTCCGATAGAGTCAGTCAAGTTGTCCGTGTAGCTTCTGCTATAAACAGAGTACTCTCCGTAATGCCCGAAATATGTGGCTGTTCCCTCTCCCGTGCTCAAGGTATCTGCAATCTTGTTTCCCAGGGAATCTCTTTGGGCTTTCCAGCGGATAGGAACTCCGTAGCTGTGGGTTATGAAGAAGGTGTTTCTTCTCATAATGGAGTTTGCGGAAGTCATATAAACGGGTACTGTACGCACGTCAATGGTGGTGTCGCTGATCATCTTCAGGTCTTCTACTCCGCCGTTTTCCTCCCTCTTGAGGCGGGAGAAGATGTATCCGCCCTGAGCTATGTACTTCTTGCCCAAGTAGTTTCCTGTGACGGAGAATGTCCTGAAATCCGTCTTCTCGTGCTGGAGAAGTCCTCCTCCACCGTTACGGTTATACAGAATGGAGAAGTTGAAGCTCGGGGTGAAATTCTGCGTGTGCAGGAATTTTATGTTGTCCTCGCTCTTCTGGCGGTTGGCAAACAGTGTTCCGTAATATGCCAGTTCCGTGTATGGAGTCTTGGTGTTGTAGAACGGCATTGTCTCAGGCATATACGTATATGTCATATATGGAGAGAAGAACGGGAAGAGCTCATTTGTCTGCCTGTTGTGGTAATTGAAAGGCAGGGCGGCGCTTCCGCTTACTCCAAGATACTGGGCGTTTATATCATCCCGATGGAAAGGCAGGTCGTGGAAATGGTAATTGAAGGTGGTATCTATCTTCTGCATTTCCTGGTTGTTGAGGTAGGTGTCGTGAGTCCAGGAGAATATCCTCGTGTACTTGACGCTGTCTGCAAAGAGGTATGTGTCAAGCACCCTCGGGGTGTTGCGGATGATGCTGTCATTGTGCTTGTGAATGCTGTCCCTCTTCATTCTTCTGAGTTCCTTAGGAGTATAGACCTTGATCTGTGAGATGGAGTCGGCCTTCCTCAGGGAGTCTATGGAGAACAGGATGGCATCGCTGAGTCCCATTTTCTTTAAGGAATCCGGACTGAGGTTCAGCTCGTACAGCGAGTCAATCATCTGCTGGTAGGCAGTCTTTATTATTGTGTCGTTGATCCTGAGGACAAATCTTCCCTTCCCGCCCAGGTTGGTTGGTCTGCTCCAGGCGCTTGCCAAAAGCACTGCCCCAACAGCAAGGCAGCAGAAGATGATTTTCCTCAGCGATGGATGTATCTTGTTATTGCTCATAGGATTCCTTCAGTTCGTCAATTTCCCTTATGAGGTTGTTAATGAGTTTCATCTTCAGGTCGTAGAGCTCGTCCGAGATGTCCACCTTGTAGATGTGAGGGTTTATAAGACGTCTTTCCGTCTCGTTGAAACTCTTGAGGTTATCCAGGAAGTACTCCCTCTTTTTCCCGATTGGCTCATCAGTGTAGCAGATCTTGCCGTCCTTCATTGTCTGGTTCTGGAGAATGCGGTAAGTGTACGTTCCTTTCTTGAACTTCTTCCTCTGGGTTTCGTCAAACTCGTTCTGTATCTTGAGCTCTTCTCCGGCCTCGATTTTCTTCGATGTTTCGTCTCCCCTCAGGCAGGTTACATCGGCCTTGAACATTCCGTTCTGGATGATGCGGTAAGTTACCTGGAATCCAGGGTTTATGAGCTTGACTTTATCTTCGCTGCGCTTGAGAACAGGCTCGGCATCAACCTGTACCAGCTTGTAAACATTTCCAAAGCAAGGGTTGTGCTTGCTGGTTGCAATTGCGTCTCCCACTCCGTAGGAATCTATGCAGGCTCCCTGCTGCTCCAGTTCAGAGATGAGGTACTCGTCCAGAGAGTTGGTTGCGAATATCTTGCAGTTCTTCAATCCGGCACCGTCCAGTATCTCCCTTGCCTTCCTTGACAGGTATGCAAGGTCTCCGCTGTCCAGACGTATTCCGTAACCTTGTGGATATGAGTCGTCTATTCCGCAGGCTTTGTAAGCCTTGATGGCGTTCCTCACACCGCAGTTAAGTGTATCGTATGTATCCACCAGAAGAATCAGCGGCTCTCCGATATGAGTCTTGATGTAGTTCTCGAATGCGGTGTATTCTCCCTTGATGGAGCATCCGAAACTTGTCACATAACTATGTGCCATCGTTCCGCTTGCCGGAGTTCCGAAGATTTCTGTTGTGAGTACATTGGATGAGTTTGCGCAACCTCCTATATATGCGGCCTTTGCACCGTAGGTTGCAGCCCACGGGCCGTGTGCCCTGCGGCTTCCGAACTCGCTTACAGCCTTCTTTGTTGAGCGGCAGACGCGGCTGGCCTTGGTGGCTATCGCCATCTGGTGGTTCATTATGCACAGCAGAGGGGTTTCCAGCACCTGGGCCTCAATGATAGGGGCCTCAATCGTGATGACCGGCTCTCTAGGGAATGCAACCTCTCCTTCCTTCATAGCATACACATTGCCCGTGAACTTCATCTTTGAAGCATATTCTCGGAACTCCCTGTAGCCTTCTCCAGGCAGGAACTTCTCGAAGAATTCAGGAGATTTTCCGCCAAGGTTGGCTATCATTTCCATCGCCTCCCTGATGCCGCTTACCACAGCCCAGTTATTATTGTCCGGAGCCTTGCGGTAGAACAGGTTGAAGTAGGCAATCTTATCCTTCATTCCGCATTCCAGGAATGATTTGCCCATTGTATACTGGTATTTGTCAGAGCAATATGAGACATCGCTCATCACCTTAAGCAGGTTGTCTTCCTTTTCCATATCTGAGAGTATATAATTATCCAATAAACATATAAACATCCAAAGATACGGTTTTTTGGTTTAATGCCGGCGTTTTATTAAATTTGTATGATAGTAAGCAATCCTGTTTTATATGAAGCAGCTTAAGGATTTATTTGAACAATATACGGGAAAGAAGGCCGTTTCTTGCGAAGAACTGCCTCAGAGCGGAAGCAACCGCAGGTATTTCCGTCTTCAGGCGGAAGGGATATCGCTGATTGGGGCGATGGGAACTAGTGTGGAGGAGAACAATGCGTTTATTTGCCTTGGAAGGCATTTCAAGGAGGCGGGGCTTAATGTGCCGGAAGTTTATGTTGCCTCTCCGGACAAGGTGTATTATCTGCAGGAAGACCTGGGAACGGTATCCCTCTTTGATGCAATCTCTTCCGGAAGGCAGAAAGGCTCCTATAACACTAAAGAGGTGGCTCTGCTGAAAAAGACAATGGCGCTTCTGCCCAAGTTCCAGTTTGAGGGCGGAAGGGATCTGGACTATTCCGTATGCTATCCGCAGCCTGAGTTTGACGAGAGGAATGTCTGGTTTGACTTTAACTATTTCAAATACAGTTTTCTGAAGACCAGCGGCTTGGATTTCAGCGAGATTAAACTTCATGAAGATTTCCAGAAGATGGCGGCTGACCTGCTGGGAGTAATGAGGGGGAACACCTTCATGTACCGTGATTTCCAGGCAAGGAACGTTATGCTCCGCGATGGAAAGCAGCCATATTTCATAGATTTCCAGGGAGGAAGGAAAGGTCCGTTCTATTACGACATAGCTTCATTCGTATGGCAGGCCAGGGCAAACTACTCGGATGAGCTGAAGGATATACTGATTGGAGTTTACAAGAAGGAACTCAAGAAATACGTGATGGTTACGGATGCCGAGTTCAACAGGAACCTGAGGCTGTTTGTTCTGTTCCGCACTCTCCAGGTGCTTGGAGCATACGGATTCAGGGGATACTTCGAGAAGAAGCCGCACTTTTTGCAAAGCATTCCGTTTGCAATCGAGAACCTAAGGAAACTCATAAAGAAGCCGTTTACGGAATATCCATATCTGCAGCAAGTCCTGACAGAACTGACCAAGATGCGCCAGCTGAAGGATCTGCGCCGGGATGTAACGCTTGAAGTTCATATCTTCTCCTTTGCCTACAAGAAGGGCATCCCGATGGATGACAGCGGAAACGGAGGTGGATATGTATTCGACTGCCGCGGTCTGGAGAATCCGGGCAAGTTCGAGAGGTACAAGACTTTCACCGGTCTGGATGAGCCTGTTATAAAATTCCTTGAGGACGAGGGAGGTATCAAGAAGTATCTTGCAAATGTCTATGATATCGTGGATCCCCACGTAAAGAGATTTGTGGAGAGGAAGTTCACCCACCTTCAGGTTTGCTTCGGATGTACCGGAGGCCAGCACCGCAGCGTTTACTGCGCAAGGCATCTGGCAGACCACATTGCAAAGAAATTCAACGTGAGGGTAAAGCTTACCCATCGCGAACTTGATCTGGAAGAGGAGGTTTAAATTCCTGTATATGAAAGCAATGATTTTGGCTGCGGGCCTTGGAACAAGGCTGAGGCCGCTTACAGACGATAAACCGAAGGCTCTTGTGGAAGTGGCAGGGCGTCCGCTTGTGGAGTGGCAGATAATAAGGCTCTATTCATACGGCTTTCCGGACATTGTGATTAACGTGCATCACTTTGGAGACAAGGTGGAGGAGGCTGTCAAGGAGTTTATGGAGAGAGAGGGGCTCTCTGCACTGAATGTAAGTTTTTCCGAAGAGTTTGATTTACTCCGCGATACGGGAGGAGGAATCCGCCACGCATCCTCTCTGCTGGAGGACGGGGAGCCGTTCCTGGTTCACAATGTGGACATACTCTCGGATATGGACATAGAGGAGTTTTACTCTTCCTCTTGCAGTAAAATGCAGGAAGACAACAGCATAATATCTTGTGTTTCTGTCAGCGGAAGGTATTCGGACCGCAGGCTGCTGTTCGACAGCGAAATGAGGCTGAAAGGATGGGAGAATATCAAGACCTTCCAGGTCAAGTCTCCTTTTGAAGACATAGCCGCCCTTGACGGAAAAGAGGAAGCCCACTCCATAATTGAGGAAAAAGGCTTGAGGCCTTTTGCTTTTGGTGGTGTACACGTTCTGTCTCCAAAGGCGTTGGATTTGATGAAGGATTATGGGGAGAAGTTTCCGATTGTGGATTTTTATCTGGAAAACGCTTCTTCTTTCAAGATACTTGGAGAATATCAGGAGAGTTCAACAATCATAGATGTTGGCAGGCTGGAGAACCTTCCAAAGGCGGAGGAATTCATGAAAAGCCAGTTGGAATAGTTTAAAGTTTTGTTTCTGTTATGAAATATGCACTTGTAACCGGAGGCAGCCGCGGAATCGGAGCTGCAATATGCAAGGCTCTTGCAAAAGAGGGCTATCCAGTGATAATCAACTATGTAAGCAGAGAAGACGCCGCGCTCGAAGTTAAGCGGGAGATCGAAAGTTCTGGAGGAACTGCAGAACTTTTGAAGTTTAACGTTGCTGACATTAAGGAAACGGACGCTGCGCTGGACGAGTGGATGGCTTCCCATCCGGATGACTACATCGCGATTCTGGTAAACAATGCCGGCATAAGAAGAGACGGTCTTATGATGTGGATGGAAGATGCAGACTGGTACGATGTTATCAACATCCATCTTAACGGATTCTTCCATACTACGCGCAAACTCATAACCCCGATGGCAAAGAAGAAATGGGGCAGGGTGGTAAGCGTGGCTTCCCTGTCGGGAATCAAGGGAATGCCGGGGCAGACCAATTACTCGGCGGCCAAGGGTGGAGTGATAGCCGCCACCAAGGCTCTGGCACTGGAGGTTGCAAAGAGAAAGGTTACAGTAAATGCCTTGGCTCCGGGATTTGTGGAGACCGATATGACAAAGGAGCTGGACCAGAACACCTTGCGTGAGACCATTCCGGCCGGAAGATTCGGTACTGCAGAGGAAGTGGCAGACCTTGTTTGCTTCCTGGCATCAGACAAGGCTTCCTACATTACCGGACAGGTGGTGGAAATCAACGGAGGACTCAACACCTAGGACTATGCCGGATTGGAAAGGTAAAACAGAGGGCGGAGACGCAAACCAGTCTTTTCTGCTGCGTCTTCTCAAAAGGGTGGATATCAGAGTAATCTACTGTTTTCTCCCTTTTGCCGTCATCTATTACCTGATAGCGGCCAGAAAGAGAGCGGGGGCCATTTATTCGTATCTGAGGCACAGGCAGGGATTTTCTTTTGCGGGGTCCTGCTGGGGAACTTTCCGCAACCATCTGATGTTTTCCCGTTTCCTTATGGACCGCTTCTATGTTTATGCCGGACACAGGGACCGCTTTTCCGTGCCGCAGCTAGAGAAGGAGGTTGTGGTCAAGTATTTTTCCACGGACAAGCCCCTGGTTATGGTGAGCGCCCACGTTGGAAACTTTGAGATATCGTCTTACGTTTGCGGCCATCTTCCAAAGAAACTCAATGTCCTGGCTTTTGCCGGAGAGACCGAGCAGATGCAGAAATTCCGCTCGGAGGCTATGGGAGTGAACAACATCGAGATGATTCCCGTAAGCGAGGACATGAGCCATATCTTCAAGATGAACGACGTCATAAGAGACTGTGAGGCAATTACTATGGCGGGAGACCGCGTGTTTACCGGAAGGCGCAACCACAAGTACACCTTCCTGGGAAAGGAGGCTTTGTTCCCGACAGGAATCTATACCATCGCAGAGAAATACAATGCGGACATTATCGCGATGTTCATTCTGGGAACAAAGAAGTACTTCCATTACAGGGTTCACGTGGAGCCGATCAGCATCTCCCCGGATATTAAAGGCAGGGAAGCCCGGGCTGAGGCATACGGACAGGCTTACGTGGATATTCTGGAGAAGGTTGTAAGGGAAAATCCACTTCAGTGGTTCAATTTCTACGACTTCTGGAAAATAGACGAAAATACGCAGGTTTGAAAATTTTTGGTAAATTGCACCTCTTAAATCGCAAATGGAATGGATACACAGAAACTGAAAGAACAGATCATAGATGCATTGAACCTGGAAGAGCTTACGCCTGAGGACATTAAAGACGAGGCACCCCTTTTCGGGCCGGAAGGACTCGGATTCGACTCCATAGACGCGCTGGAGCTTCTGGTGCTGCTGGAGAAGAATTACGGAATCAAGTTCACAGATCCTTCCAAGGCCAAAAGCGTTCTTGTAAGCGTTGGCGAGATTGCCAGATATATTGAAGCCAACAAGTAATTTCCAGTGATGTGTGGACGGATAGCCATAACCGGTGCCGGTATAGTTTCCGCCTTGGGAACAGGTCTTGATGCGACCTTGCACTCCCTTAAGGACGGCATCTGTCCTCTATCGTCTCCCAAACATCTGAAAACCATACACTCCAACCTTCCTTGCGGGGAGGTTGATTTGTCTGACGCCCAGCTCTATGATCTCTGCCAGGAGGACAGGAGCCGTCCGCTTTCCCGTTCTTCCCTTCTCGGAATCCTGGCTGCAAGGCAGGCCGAGGAGGATGCTTTCCTGGCCCCTGGAGCCAGGGTTGCCTTCATTAACGGCACTACGGTTGGCGGAATGGACATTACTGAGCGTTATTACAGGCAGTATTTCCAGGGCTCTGATTATGATGCCCTTATCCCTCTTCACCTGGACGGTGTCTCTACGGATGCCATTGCAGACAGTCTGGATTGCGATGTGGTGTTCACCGATGTGATTTCAACTGCATGCAGTGCGGCTGCCAATGCCATAGCAATGGGCGCTGAACTGATAGAAAGCGGAAGGTTTGACATAGTAATTGCAGGCGGAACGGAATGCCTTTCAAAATACCATCTGAACGGATTCAATTCCCTTATGATTCTTTCCCAGGAACCTTGCCGGCCGTTTGACGCCGAGCGAAAGGGGCTTAACCTTGGAGAGGGAGCGGCATATATTGTTCTGGAAAGTAAGGATCACGCCCAGAGAAGGGGTGCAAGAATCCGGGCATACCTGTCCGGGTGGGGAAACACCTGCGACGCCTATCACCAGACGGCATCTTCTCCGGATGGAGCCGGAGCCCTCGAGGCAATGCGGAAGGCTCTCCAGGTTGCATGTCTGCAGCCATCAGACATTGATTACGTGAATGCCCACGGCACAGGAACTGAAAACAACGACCTGTCTGAAGGCAAGGCGCTTATGAGCCTTTTCGGAGACAGGATGCCATACGTGGGCTCCACCAAGTGCTTCACCGGCCACGCTACAAGCGCGGCTGCGGGACTGGAAGCCGTTATTAGCATACTGTGTCTTGAGCACGGCTTTGTTCCCGCAAACCTCAGGTTCAGGACAAAAGATCCGGGGCTGGATTTTTCTCCGGTCGCCGAGAAAAAAGAAAACATTAAATTGAATCACGTGCTCTCCAATTCCTTCGGGTTCGGAGGCAACGATTCTTCACTTATATTCTCACGTGCAGAGCTATGAAAAGAAGTCCGGTTTACATAAAGGCGTCTTCCCATATCTCCGCGCAGGAGCCTTTCTGCACGCTGGAGAGTTTCTCCCCGCTGCCTCAGGACGGGACGATGGTCCTTTGCAAGGATCCGGATTTCAGGCCGTTTATCTCGCCGATGGTGTCCCGGAGGATGAATTCCATTGTAAAGCGCAGCATAGCCGTTTCAAGGCATGTGCTGGACAAGGCGGGAATCCAAAGCCCTGATGCCATTATTTCCGGAACAGGCATTGGATGCGTAGGGGATACGGAAGTCTTCCTCAACCAGATGCTGGACAATGGGGAAAATATGCTGAACCCTTCCAGGTTCATTTGCTCCACCCCTAATACGATAGGCTCACAGATAGCCATTTATCTTGGAAACCGGGGATTTAACTCAACTCACGTAAACGATATGTTTGCCTTCGAGGGAGCTCTACTGGAAAGCGTTATGCTGCTGCAGAAGGGAAGTGCGGAAAACGTTCTTCTCTGTGCGGCGGACCAGATGACGGACGGTCTTTACGGCCTGCTGGACAGGGAAGCCTTATGGAAAGGAATTCCGGTTTCCGAAGGCACTGTGGGTTTTGTTCTTTCAAACTGCCCTGAGGGGGCTGCAGCCGCAGTGGATGATGTGGTGGTCACCCGCAGCAACCCGTCGTGGGAGGTGGACCGTATGCTCCGGGAAAACTCCCTGGAATGGAAAGACATAGACGCAGTGGTCACTTCTCTTCTTCCGGGAGAATCGTCAGAAAGGTTCGCATTTGTTCCAGAAGGGGTTCAGATGCAGATATACAAACAGTATTGCGGGCAGTATTTCACCGCATCCGCCTTTGGTCTGCTTTATTGCGGGGAGGTTTTGCAGAGAATGGGCAAGAGCGTGAGGATTCTCCTTGCATCCTGCAACAGAGGCACTTATTCATTTACCTTGATAAGCAGCTTATGTACAAACTGATTCTTTTTTCCGTAATCCAGAGCGCCCTTCTGGTTGCGGGCCAGATGTTCCTCAAGTTCACTATGAACAGGATAGACAAGCTTGCTTTCACCTGGAAGTGCATCAAGCAGCTTTTCACAGACTATAACTTCCTGCTTTGCGGCCTGTGTATGGGCGGAGCGTCTGTGCTGTGGTTCTACATTCTGAAGAACTATCCGTTCAGCGCCGCATATCCGATGATCAGTTTCAGCTATGTGCTTGGTCTGGTAGTTGCAGGACTTGTATTCCACGAGCACATTCCTTTCATCAGATATGTGGGTGTGGCTCTGATAATTGTAGGTGCAATACTAATTGTTCAGAAATGAGAGGGAAAAGAATCTTCATACTGGCTTTGCTGACTCTTGCCTTTGGATGGGCTTCTGCCCAGACTCAGCAGGAGAAGGAGGCTTTTGCCCGCATAGTGTCTTCCACCACAGGTATGAAGACGATGACCGCGGATTTTACTGAGACAAAGCATCTTCAGATGCTGGAGGAAGACGCCGTGCAGAGCGGAAAACTGTGGTACAAGGCTCCATCCTGCATGAGGTGGGAGTACGGCAGGGATTTCTACGGAGTGCTTTCTCAAAAGGGCGCGTATATGGTTCGCGGAGGAAAAAGGGACGGAGCCCTGACAAGGGGATTCACCCAGACGGGCAAGATGGTGACTGGCCTTATCAGTAATCTCAGCGAAAACCTGAAGGATTACAAGGTTTCATATATCAAAGACGGAAAAGACCTGAAAGTTACCGCAGTGCCCACCAGTCCGCGAATGAAGGGTATGGTTGATTCGGTGATAATGAAGTTCGACATAACCACCTGTCTGATAAAGTCTTTTGAGATCCGCAACAATGCCGGATACACCCTGATTACATTCTCCAATGTAAAGAAGGATGTGGAAATAGATTCCCAACTATTCAATTGATGTTATGAGTGAGCTGCCCCTGTGTTTCATAGTGCCGTTCTACAACAACGAGAAGACTGTAGGGGCTGTCATAACAAGCATAAAGAATGCGGGTTACAGCGTCATAGCCGTGAACGACGGCTCTACTGATTCCAGCCTGGAGAAAGCCAGGGAGGCAAATCCGGATTATGTGGTTTCGTATGCCAGGAACCGTGGCAAGGGCTATGCCTTAAGGCAGGGCTTCAAGGCGGCTTGGGAGGAAGGTTTCCGCTACGCTATGGTCTTTGACGCAGACGGGCAGCATACACTCACCGGGGCAAAGGCAATGATAGAAGCGGCTCTTGAACTTCCTGAAAAAGAACGGGAAAGGACCATAATCGTAGGCAGCCGCAACACTAGGGGAGCGGACGGTGGAGGAAAGTTTGCGAACAATTTCTCCAATTTCTGGCTTACTGTCCAGACCGGAAAAAAACTCGGCGATACTCAAAGCGGAATGAGGCTTTATCCTCTGGAGAAAATCTGCAGGGTGAATTTCCTTGGCAACCGATACGAGTTTGAGACAGAGATCCTTGTGAGGATGGCCTGGAGAGGATTCCGCCTTATGGAAGTTCCTGTGGACGTGATTTATCCTGAAGACCGCGTTACACATTTCCGAAGGGGAGCGGACTTTACCAGGATTTCTCTTATGAATACATTTCTTACGGGGGCGGCCGTTTTTTACGGCTACCCTCGTATGCTTATAGAAAAACTCAGGAGGAGGTGATATGGAAAAACTTTTCCTGAGGATATACGATTTCTTTGCCCGCGGAAGAAGGTGGCTGTCCTTCCTGATTCCGCTTGTACTTCTGGCCGGTTTCTGGCTGTGCATACGCAAGATTTCTTTGAATGAAGACATTGCGGCCTTCCTTCCTTACGGAAGCGGGGAGAGCAGCCGCCAGAGCCAGTTCGTGTATCAGAACCTAAGGAAGCAGGACAAGGTGATGGGCCTTATCCGCCTTAAAGAGAGCAAGGAAGATATATATGAAACCATAGACCTTCTTGCCCAGGCTGCGGACGAGTTCGCCTTCCGGGTGGAAGAGGCTCAAATCGATGGCATCAAGGACCCGATGCTGAGGGTGGACGCATCCTCCATGCTTGGAGTGGCATCCTTCATCGCTGAGAATATGCCGTATTTCCTGGATTCTGCGGATTACTCAGCGATGGATTCCATAGTCTTGAAGGGAGAATTCCTCCAGGCTCTGGAAGAGGACAAAGCATCTCTGGTTTCATCTTCAGGAATAACACAGGGAATTACCTCGGCGGATCCGTTCCACTTTTCTTCCGCCTTGCTGAAAAAGCTTTCGGACCTTGGATCCGGCAGCGGATATAAGGTAATCGGAGATTATCTGTACACTCCTGATTCCTCTGCGATAATGGTTAGCTTCTCATCCGAATACGGAGGCAGCGAGACCAGTCACAACAAGCAGATGCTCAGCCGGGTATATGAGGCAAGGGATTCCGTTCAGGCCATTATGCCGGATGTGGAGATGACATTTACCGGCTCTCCGGTAATTGCCGTTATGAATGCGGACAGGATGAAGAAAGACTCCGTCTGGTGCGCAGGAATTGCCATCGGACTGATAGTTCTTCTTCTGGCCTGGTATTTCAGGAGGCTCAGGCCGATAGTCCTGATCTGCATACCTGTTATTTTCGGCATTGCGGCCGGTCTTGCGTTTATGGGGGCCTTCAAGAGTGAGGTTTCCAGCGTGGCCCTGGCAGCCTGCTGCGTGATTTTCGGAATAGCGGTGGATTACTCGCTTCTGTATTCCACCCGTCTTGGCTTTACTCGCAACGCCAGGATTGCTCTCGGGGATATTGCAAGTCCTATGGTAATTGGCAACATAACCACTGTGGGTGCATTCCTTTCCCTGCTGGTTATGAGCGCTTCCGGAATGAGGGACTTCGGACTTTTCGCCGCCGTTGCGCTTGTGGGAGCGATACTTTTTGTGGTTCTTTTCCTGCCGCATTGGGTGGGGGAGAAGGACTACAGGCCTAGAGACGGCGGCTGGATGGGCAAATGGGCAAGCCTTCGCCCGGAGGAAAGCCGCTGGGTTTTCTGGATTCTCCTGGCCGTTACCGTGGTGCTGTTTTTCTTCAGCCGCAAGGTTACTTTCAGCGGAGACTTCACCAAGATCAATTATATGGCTCCGGCCCAGAGCCAGCTCCTGGAGGACTTGTCTTCCTACGGAGCCGCCAAGGATGCGGTTGCGGTTTATTCCGTTTCTGAAGGGCAGACACTGGACCAGGCCTTGGAGGCATCGGAAAAGGGAAGGGCTTTTACGGAGTCATCGATGGAGAATGGCAATATATTGAAGACGAGCGGAATAGGTCCGTTCCTCCCGTCTTCTGCAGCACAGGAGGAAAGGCTTGGAATGTGGAAGGAATTCTCCGAAAAACATTCAACAACACTTCTCAAGGCTCTGGATGAAAACGCTTCTAAGGCTGGCTTCAGCAAGGATGCCTTCAATGCCTTCCGGGAGATGCTCTCTTCGGATCTGGAGGTACAGGAAGAAGAGTTTTTCTCTCCGGTAGCATCCCTGCTTTCTCCTTTCATCCTCAAAGACACCTCGTCCACAATTGTGATGGATATTCTCTATGCCCCTAAAGAAAAGGTGAACTCTCTTTATTCTTCATACGAAGATTACAAGGATAAGGCGGAAGGATCTTTCCTGTTTGATTCCTATTCCATGACGGACAAGATGATAGACATTCTCCAGGGCGATTTCAACAAGGTACTGGCTATCTGCTCAATCCTGGTGTTCGTGTTCCTCTGGATTGCATTCCGCCGCCTGGAACTTGCCCTTGCCGCCTTCCTTCCAATGGTAATCAGCTGGATCTGGATCACGGGCATAATGGGAATCTTCGGAGTAAGTTTCAACATTGTCAACATTATACTGGCCACGTTCATATTCGGACTCGGAGACGATTACACCATCTTTATGGTGGAAGGTTTGCAGTATGAGCACACGTTCAAGAAACCGCTGCTGTCATCTTACAAGACGGGAGTAACTCTTAGTGCCCTTACAATGTTCATAGGCGTAGGCTCTCTGGTGTTTGCCGTGCATCCTGCCCTGCATTCGCTTGGAAGCGTGGCCGTTATCGGAATGGTTTGCGTTGTGGCCCTGGCCTTCATCCTGCCTCCGGTGCTCTTCCGTTTCCTGGTCTGCAAGTCTCTGAAGAAAGACCGTCAGGACAGAATCTTCCCGGTAAGGATAGCCGATATTCTCGTTACAATCTGGTGCGGAATTGTCTTTGCCGCGGTTCTGATGTTTTACAAAATCAAGGCGGCATTTGGAGGGAAGCAGGATCCGTCGTCGCTGAGAAAGAAGATAAAAGGCGTTATGAGGTTCTTTGCCAACGGTCTTCCGAGATCTTCTTTCTCCCTGATGCTCAGCGATGCCAATTACAATGGAAGGGAAGCTTTCTCCAAGGCGGAGAAGATATTTGAGACGGAAAAGCCTGCTGTAATTATATGCAACCACCAGTCTCATCTGGATCTTATGTACCTTCTTGCACTGACGGACAAGATAACGGTTGTTACAAACGGATGGGTTTACAAGTCTCCGGTTTATGGTAATTTTGTGCGCAAAGCCGGCTTTGTGTGCATAGACGACGGGGTCGAGGCCAATATGGAAAAGCTTAAGGGACTGAAGGAGAAGGGACTGTCCATACTTGTTTTCCCGGAGGGTACAAGAAGCGAGGATTGCAGCATACTTAAGTTCCACAGCGGAGCTTTCTCACTGGCAAAGGAACTTGATATGGACATTCTTCCGTTAGTTCTGTTCGGTCCGGGTGAGATTCTCCCGAAAGGGGAGCATATCTTAAGAAGAGGCAAGGTAGCCGTAGAATTGTTAAACAGGATTCCTTATAAAGACCTCGGCCAATGGGGGGCAAGGCCGCTTAAGCAGGCCCAGGCGTTCAGAAGGTTTTATCAGGAGGCGTATTCTTCACTGTCGGAGAAGATTAACGCTGAGAAAGATTATAAGAAGTATCGCGATTATGATAAAAACTTATATAGGTCGGACGGTGATATGGTTTAGGGGGCTGCTAACGGCGGCTCTGCTGCTTTTGGCTGTTAACGCATTCTCCCAGGAACTGGCGGATGTCCATAAGCTCTGGAAGGATGCGGATGCAAACGTTGCCGGCCGCCACCGCAGCAAGGTTTTCGTTTATGTACCTGAAAAGGCTGGCGAAAACCGTCCGGCCGTGGTTATAATGCCGGGTGGAAGTTACACCTATCTGGGAATAAAGGGAGAAGGGCATAATGTTGCCAAGTGGTTTGCTTCCAAGGGATTTGTGGCAGTAGTACTGCGCTATAGGATGGGATTCTACGGAGCCAGGTATCCTCAGCAGCTGGAGGATTACCGCCTTGCGATGGATTACCTTAAGGACAGTTGCCGCCGCTTTGGCATAGATACCGCAAGGATAGGGGCTGTGGGCTTTTCTGCCGGAGGACATCTGGCAGGTTGCGCAGCTATGGAGGATAATCCTCATTTCAGGGCCAACTTTGTGGCGATGATTTATCCGGTAATCACTATGAGAGACCCTCTTGTCCACAAGCCTTCCCGCAAGCACCTTCTCAGGGGCAATAGTTCCCTGATAGCAAAACTGTCTCTGGAAGAGAATGTTACGGAAGAGTTTCCTCCTGTGTTTTTGCTTCACTGCGAGGATGATCCGGTCGTTAATCCGGCCGCTTCCCACACATTTGCTTCCGAATTAGAGAAATTAGGCGTAACTTGCAAGGTGGAATTCCATTCCAAGGGAGGGCACGGCTTCGGTATAGCTCCAGTGAAAAAGTCCGGGGCCCTTGGCTGGCAGGAAAGGTTTGTGGAATGGCTTGAGAAAACCGTATTCGACTAATTGATGACTATGAAAAACAAAACTCCAAGAGACATTTCCAATATTTGGGACGATATCCGTCCTTACAGGGATGACGAGATACCTGATGCGATGAAACGCATTGCTGCCGACAAGGATTTCCCTAAGGTCATAGAATATATTTACGGTCCAGAAAAAGTTAAGGAGAAAATCGCGGAGTTTGAATCCTACAAGACGGTTTGCGAGTTTCAGGAAAAGTTTATGGATGAGGCCATTAAGGCTATTGCCAAAAAGACCACAACAGAATTTACCTGGGACGGTTTCCAGAATCTGGAGAAAGGCAAGGGCTATCTCTTTGTTTCCAACCACAGGGATATTCTCCTGGACGCGGCTCTTCTTCAGATTGCTCTTCACGACGAGGGACTTGACTGCTCGGAAATAACTTTCGGAGACAATCTGATGCAGCCCGGCATTGTAACGGACATTGGCAAGAGCAACCGTATGTTCAAGGTTGTAAGAAAGGGAACTTCCAAGGATTTCCTGAAGACTTCCCTCCATCTTTCCAGTTACATAAGATATGTTATCAACGAGAGGAACACATCCGTGTGGATTGCCCAGCGCAACGGACGCACCAAGGACGGTGACGACAAGACCAGCCAGACCGTTCTCAAGATGTTCTCCCTTTCCGGAGACCGGAATATCGGTACCAACTTCTCTGCCCTGAACATCGTGCCTATGGCGATTTCCTACGAGTGGGAAACCTGCATCACTCAGAAAGTGAGGGAACTGTACTTGTCTCAGGAGCATCCGTACATCAAGGAAAAAGGGGAGGATTTCCGCAGCATTATGGAAGGCATCCTTTCTCCTAAGGGCAAGGTGCACATCCAGATCTGCGAGCCGATTACGGCGGAGGAACTCCTGGCTGCCGGCTCCCTGGACCGCAACGAGGCCCTGGCCTACATAGCCTCCGTCATAGACAACAGAATCTACAGCGGTTACAAGCTTTTCAACACCAACTACATAGCATTTGACATGCTGTATAACACCTTCAAGTTTACAGACAAGTACACAAAGGAGGAATACAAGAATTTTGCGGATGTAATGCACGCCACCCTTTCCAGATGGAAGGAAAGCCTGCTCCCGCTTATGAACCTCTACCTGAAGGTTTACAGCAATCCGGTTCTCAACAAGCTGAATCTGGAATAATCAGCAGATTTCCATTTTTCTTTTTACCTCGGCGATGATATCATCGCTCGCAAGAGCCTTTGCGCACTCGAATGCGAACTCCAGACATACTCCGGCTCCGCGTCCGGTAATGAGAAGGCCGTCCCGCTCCGTTTTTTCAGATGACAGCTGATATGCTTTTGCAACGGCATCCTTTACGGAGGTGTGGCAGGTTGCCTTTTTGCCTGTCATTATGCTGAAGCCCGCCAGGGCAGACGGGGCTCCGCAGATTGCGGCAATGAATTTCCCCGCCTTTTCGTATTCCTTGAGGATGATGCCCACAAGGCTGTTTTCCGCCAGATTCCTGTAACCCGGATATCCTCCTGGCAGAATTACCATATCTCCCTGAGAGACAATTCTATGTACATCTTCTTCAACGCTGAGGAAAGAGTCTGCCTTCAGGAAAACCGAGTGGGAAGAGGGTACCAGAAAATCTTTGGACAATGAGACTTTTTCCACTTCTACGCCGCATCTTTCAAGTACGTCTATCGGGGCTGTGGCCTCGAGAAGCTCGAATCCCGGAGCCAGCAAAACAAAAACTTTCTTCATAATGCCACAAAGTTAAAAGTTATTCGTCTAAATAATGTACCTTTATAACCGATATGGCATTAATGAAACAATCTAAATAATCACTTTTATATTTCCTTTTATGAATCAACTGTTTAAAAGAATCGCTAAGATTGCCGCAACGGCATTTATGCTTGTGGCTTTTGTTAACGTGTCCACCGCGCAGCAGGATGTAAGATGGCTGCGCAATCCGGCAATCTCGCCAGACGGATCCCAGATAGTGTTTGGCTATATGGGCAATCTGTACAAAGTTTCCTCCGAGGGCGGTCTTGCAACCGCAATTACCAGCGGAGACAATTACAACGGTTATCCTGTCTGGAGCAGGGACGGAAAGAATATTGCCTATGCTTCAGACCTTTACGGCAATTTTGACGTATTCGTGATGCCTGCTGGCGGCGGCGTTCCCGTTAGGCTTACATATAATTCCACGGCAGACTATCCGTTCGATTTCACTCCGGACGGAAAGTATGTCCTCTTTGGAAGCGGCAGATTCGCTCCTGCGGAGAGCATCCGTTTCCCTTCTTCAATGTTCAAGAACCTCTACAAGATTCCTGTTGGCGGCGGCCGTCCTATCCTTGTAACCGCAGCCGGT
Source organism: Bacteroidales bacterium (assembly GCA_017548505.1). Lineage (GTDB taxonomy): Bacteria > Bacteroidota > Bacteroidia > Bacteroidales > UBA932 > Egerieousia. The sequence goes on from JAFYZX010000043.1 coordinate 18,838, forward strand.
GCAGACGAGGCCAATTTCAACGCTGACGGCAGCAAGATAGTGTTCCAGGACAAGAAGGGC